>RDXT01000654.1 GCA_004292985.1 Bacteroidota bacterium | reverse complement strand
CCACCGGGGCTTTTATGAGTCGGACATCGGGCAAAAGCGCTTTGATGAATTTACGGAGGATGAATGGAAGCCTCTGATGGCTGCTGCCGGCCCTGTGCCACAGGAAGGCCCGGCAGAGCAGGCCATTTCGCGGATGATGCTGTTTTTGACGCAGCCTTTTCGGATGATCCGCACCCGTGAGTGGCTGCGCAACCACGCCATGCGCCTTTTTGCGATGCTGCGCATGGAAATCAAAGACCAGACCGAGTCGCGGGTGTCGCGCAGCACCGATTTTGCCGCCTTCGAGCCGGAGGACCTCCGTCAGGCCCTGACGGGCGAGCTGCCTGCTGCGCAACTGGCGGCCAGGGTTTACCCTATCCAGTCGGGCTGGAATGCCGATACCTTTCTCCGCAACCGCAACGACCGCCGTACCCCGGTATCTGTGCTGGCATCGGCCCGATTCCGGCAGGAAGCGCCCTCGTCGAAGGGGCTGGGCATTTATCCGGGCAAAGTCAGCGGCCAGATATGGAAGGTGGCGGAGGCGGGCACAGATCTGCAAAAACCGGATTTTGAGCGGGTGATTCTGCTCACAGAGTCGCTCGATCCGGGCTGGATTCCCTATTTTGTACAAGTGCAGGGCGTGCTGGCCTATGTGGGGGGCATCCTTTCCCATGCGTCCATTATTTTAAGAGAGTCGCATATTCCCTCCGTTACGCAGCTGCCCCGCAGCCACACCTTTGAAACAGGCGACTGGGTAGAAATAGATGGGCGAAGTGGCGAGGTAGTACTAATTAAAAAATATTCAGATTAATGTTTTCTTCATACTGTGGAAATACATAATCCCTGAGAGTGTGTATCTTTGTGCAGACGAATGTTCTGTGAAGTGATTCCTCCACGTATGAAGTATTTTTTTCTCACCGCTGTATGCCTTCTCCCCCTGTTTGCATGGAGCCAGTACGTGCCTGAAAAACCCCGGCCTCCCGTACTGATGTTTACCCAGCTCAATTGTGATGTGAATATGATCTGGACGGGTGTCGAGTGGTCCTGGGACCGCAGTGCGAATGCCTATGTCTGGAACCAGGGAAAGTGTATCCCCCGCCGCGCAGGCTATGTCTATCGGGCCGGATACTGGGAACATACCCCCAAAGGCTGGATCTGGCTTCCGGGGCAGTGGCAAAAGGCGAAAAAAATCTATTGAGGAGGGAATATCCCTATATTTGCGGCATGGAGTTTAAAAGAACGACGGTTACAGCCGCCTTGCCCTATGCCAATGGCCCCCTGCATATCGGACATATCGCCGGGGCCTACCTTCCTGCCGACCTCTATGTGCGTTACCTGCGTATGCGCGGGCGCGAGGTGATTTTTATGTGCGGCAGCGATGAGCATGGCGCCGCCATCACCCTGCGCGCCAAAAAAGAAGGCATCAGCCCGCAGGAGATCATTGACAAATACCATGTGCTGATCCGCGACACCTTCCAGCGCTTCGGCATTGCCTTCGACATGTATCACCGCACCTCATCTCCCATTCACCACCAGACCTCGCAGGATTTTTTCAGGGTGCTGTATGAAAAAGGAGAATTTACCGAAAAAAGCAGCGAGCAATATTACGACGAGGACTATAAGCAGTTTCTCGCTGACCGCTATATCACGGGTACCTGCCCTATCTGCGCCAATCCCAATGCCTATGGCGACCAGTGCGAGCGCTGCGGCTCTACGCTGAACCCCACAGACCTTATTCAGCCGGTGTCTATCCTCAGTGGCAAAACACCGGTGCTGCGCCAGACCACCCACTGGTACCTGCCTCTCGACAAATACCAGCCCTGGCTCGAAGAGTGGCTGATCGAAGGGAAAAAAGGCATCTGGAAAAACAATGTCTATGGTCAGTGCAGTTCCTGGCTCAAAGAAGGTCTTCAGCCCCGCTCCATGACCCGCGACCTCGACTGGGGCGTGGATGTGCCCCTGCCCGATGCCGAAGGCAAAAAACTCTACGTATGGCTCGATGCCCCCATCGGCTATGTCTCGGCGACCAAACAGTGGGCTGCCGATCATGGCAAAGACTGGGAACTCTACTGGAAAGACCCCGAAACGCGGCTGATCCACTTTATCGGCAAAGACAATATCGTATTTCACTGTATTATTTTCCCTTCGATCCTGCACACGCACGGGGAGTATATTTTGCCGGATAATGTGCCTGCAAATGAATTCCTGAATCTGGAAGGCGAAAAAATGTCCACCTCCCGTAACCACGCGGTCTGGCTGCACGAGTATTTAGACGAGTTTCCGGGCAAAGAGGATGTGCTGCGCTATGTGCTCTGCTCGATCATGCCCGAAGCCAAAGACAGCGATTTTACCTGGAAAGATTTTCAGGCCCGCAACAACAGCGAACTGGCGGATATCCTGGGCAATTATGTCAACCGGGTGGTCAGCCTGACCCGCAAATACTGCGACGGAATAGCGCCCGGCTACGCAGGTGCACAAAATCCCGATGCCATCGCAGTTCTTCATGCGCAGGTAAGTCAGCAAGCCTCCCTCATCGCAGATTCGCTTGAAAACTTCCGCTTCCGCGAGGCGCAGCAGGAGTTTATCAATATCGCCCGCGCCGGTAACAAATACCTCACCGACGAGGAGCCCTGGAAAAAATGGAAGGCCAGCCCCGAAGCGGTTCCGGCTATTCTCCACGCCAGCCTTCAGGTGGTGGCAAAACTGGGCGTTCTGGCCCGGATTTTCCTGCCCCACACCGCAGATCGGATTTTCTCCCTGCTGGAAACCGACGGCCTGCACCTGAGCTGGGAGTCTTTGGCTTCAGAGGACGCCATTGCTGCGGGCCACCGCATTACACAGGTGGAGGTGCTGCCCCTGCTGTTCGAAAAAATCGAAGACGAAACCATCCAGCGGCAACTCGACCGCCTCGCCACCGCTAAGCAAGGCCCGGCAGCTGCCAGCCCGGAGCCGGAGGCACATCCCGTCGAAGCCGCCAAAGGAGAAATCACCTATGAGGATTTCCAGAAAATGGACATCCGTCTCGGCACCATCCTCGAAGCGGAGCGGGTACCCAAAGCGGATAAATTGCTGAAATTTAAGGTGGACACGGGCCTCGATATCCGCACCATCGTTTCGGGTGTGGCAGAATATTTTACCCCCGAATCCATGATCGGCAGGCAGGTGCCTGTGCTGATCAACCTCAAGCCGCGCACCATCCGGGGCGTCGAGTCGCAGGGAATGATCCTCTTTGCTGAAATTCCCGGCGGCGGATTATTTGCCCTCGCTCCGGAAGAAGCCCTGCAAAATGGCTCTGTGGTGAAATAATCGCCTGAATGATACTCCAAAAAAAAGACCGGACTTTTCAGCCCGGTCTTTTTCATTTCATAAGCTTCGCTTATCGCAGCACCGTGATGGTGCGGCTTTCCTGAATCTGGTTTCCGTCAATGTCCGCAGCGTCCACATAATACACATAGACACCTTCGGGCACAGCCTTACCGCCCTGGTCCGCGCCATTCCAGGCGAAGTCAGGCTGGTCGGCCTCAAATACAAGCTGTCCCCAGCGGTTGTAAATCTGGATCTGGAACACCGTCAGGTTGTAATGCCCGATGCGGAGCTCGTCATTATTGCCATCACCATTAGGGGTAAAGGCCGTCGGCACATACACGCCCACGATCTTTTTCACCTCGATCACATAGGTGTCCTGGCCTTCGCAGCCATTGGCATCTGTCGTGACCACATTCACCTCATATTTGCCCGGATACTGGTACTCGTGGCTTGGCTCGGAGCTGTTGTCCGTATCGGAACCATCGCCAAAACTCCATTGCCATGTCTGGGAAGGCAGGTTGGACACCGTGCGGAAGTCCACAATTGCCCCTGGAATTTCCACCACATCCTGGCTGGCGATAATGACCGGCTGAGGGCTTGGATACACCGAGGCCGTAATAGGCTGGCGCTCATTTTCGCAACCAAAAGCCGAGATCGGTTTCACATAATAAGTCTGGGCAAAAGGCAGGGAAGGTGTGGTATAGGAGTTGCCTGTGTGGAACGGCGTATTGTCTGTCAGACTTTCGTACCACTCGATTTCCACATCGCGGGGCGCGATTACCGCCAGTACGCCCTTGTCACCAAAGCAGGCTGTGTCCTCGCGGATCAGCTGGATTTGAGGCAGAGGCCATACGGTGGCATTCAGCTGGCGATCGCGGGTACAGCCGGAGTCTGTCACCACCACAAGGCGCACAGCAAAGTCGCCCGGTGCCCGGTACACATGCGTAGGGTTGGACAGCGAAGATACGGAGCCGTCTCCCAGCGTATATTGCCAGCTTATGATGCTTCCGCTAAGTACACGGGACTTGTCGAAAATTTTGCTGGTATCGTTCAGACACACCGGATCTACAGAGAAATCAGGGAAGGGTGCCGGATTGATGGTGATCAGTTTGTAGGTGGTATCCACACAGCCCGCAGTCGTCTTTACGCCCAGGGCCACGCGATACGTACCAGGGCCAGAAGAAATAAAGCTGTGATTTACATTCGGAATGTTGGTAATGCTGCCATCGTCAAAATTCCAGTACCAGTCCACAATCGGCGTGCGGAGGTCGGCCTGCGAAATATCGGTAAACTGGGTTTCCACATTCTCGCAGGTTTTGTCATAGAGGAAGTCTGCATCGGGCGAAGGATAGACCGTAACGTTCCGGCGCAGGGTATCTTTGCAGCCATTGGCGGTCTGCACGGCATAGGTTACCAGATATTCGCCTGCCCCGCCCGAATACACGTGGCTGGGGTTCAGCTGGTTGGTGGTGTTGGAAAGGCCGGAGGCAGGATCGCCAAAGTTCCAGGCCACCAGCGAAATATAGTCCAGCGGACCTGCTACCACCGAAGCGGTCGAGGCCAGCACAAGGCTGTCTTCGCAGGCGCTTACGATCCGGAAATCTGCTTCCGGATTGGGGTGCACAAACACGGTGCGGGTATAGGCATCGCTGCATCCGTTGTCGCTGGCCACGTTCAGGGTCACGTTGTAATATCCATAGGTGGCATAGGTATGCGACACCGCCTGACCGGCAGAGGTCGGCCCGCCATCACCGAAGGTCCAGGTGAAATTGGCAATGGTTCCGCCCGGCTCGATCACAGAGGTATTGACAAACTGGTTGGCGAGGCCCTGGCAAACATTGGTAAAGGTAAAGTCGGCATCAGGTCCCGGCTGCACAATGATGGAATTAGACACTGTGTCCTTGCATCCCCGCTCCGAAGTAACGATCAGCGTTACAGGGAAGGTGCCGGGCGACAGGTAGGCATACTCAGGATTAGCTACCGAAGCGCCTCCGCCATCACCGAAGTCCCAGTTCCAGTTGGTTACGGGGGCGGCACCTCCGAGCGAGAGGTCGTTAAAGGTGGTTGTTACCCCTTCGCATACCGTTGATCCGGCAAAAGAGGCGGTCGGTGGCACGTAGGAGGAAAGCGTAACACTGGTCGGCGGACCTGCGCAGCCATTGGCGTCTATCGCGATGACAGAGATAGAGGTGTCCTGGGTAATGCCGGAAATGGCAATGTTGGGCTGGCTAAATCCGCCCACACTCCATTGATAGGAAACGCCGCCCGCTGCAAATAGCGTTGTGGTGCCTCCGGGGCAGACTTCGGTATTTCCGCTGATCAGCGATGCCGGGCCGGGCGTTACCGTTACCGTAACCTGTGCCGGGTCGCTGGAGCAACCACTGTTGAAGGTAACGACGGAGTAAGCGGTGGTGGCAGAAGGGGCTACGGTGATCGAGGGCGTTGTGGCCCCGTTGCTCCAGAGGTAGGTGTAGCCGGAGCTCAGGTTCCCGACAGCCGTCAGCGTAACCGAGTCACCTGGACAGACAATGGGCGCAGAAGGCTGTACCGTCGTTATCAGCGAAGGATTTACCGAAACCGTCGTATAGTCAAAGGTGGTACAAACCCCATCCGTTACCTGCACGATATAGTTAAAAGTGGTCTGCGAAAGGCTGTCGTTGGGATAGGTAAAGGTCGGCTGGGCTGCATTGGCATTGCTCAGCAGGGTGTCGGGCGTCCATTGATACAAGAGACCCGGAAGCGCAGGCGTGCCCAGGGTAAAGTTGTAGTTGGAGCAAATGGTAATGTCTGGTCCTGCATTGGAGGTAACACCCGTCGTCAGGTTCACAACTCCCGGCAGTGTGATGCTGCAACCGAAGGTATCCTGCAACTGGAGGTTATAAAAATAGTTCCCTGGTGCCGGGTACAGGTGCGTAAGACTCGAATCGGCTGTAAAGGGGTTAATATTCAGGTTGCCATTTCCTGTCCAGTTGGTGACCGGGAAAATATTACTGTAAGGTCCCGGTATGGTGGATTGGGGCAAAGCGCTGAGTTCCACCTCATTACAGCCCGAATAATCGGCAATGGCACTCGATTGCGCCAGTACGTCATCCACAAACACAATGACCGTAAACTGGTTAAAGCCCGGCACCGGACATGCATCATCCTCCACAGAGACTACAAAATAATAGGAGCCTTGCGCATTCAGGGGCGGTGTCCAGCAAAACTTACCCACAGGCGCTGCACCCGAAATACTATTGACAATCGCAGGGTTCGATGCGTCGCTAAAGGTCGCGTTGGGGATACCCTGGTTCCAGCTGATGGTATAGGTAAGCGAAGGGTCCTGGCTTACAACCGGAATATCGAAGCAGATGTCCACCCCGGCGCAGACCCTGGCTTCATTGTATGAGAGCGCATTGGCAGGCACATCGTCCACTCCCAGGTTCACATTCTGCACACCGCCCGTCAATGGGTTGGAGGAAGTACAGTTGGCAATGACTGTGATCTGCATGTCGCGGGTTACGGTACCAATCAGCACCCCATTGCGCCATTCTTTCACCACGATACACATCACCGCCGTTACTTCGCTGCCCGAGGGGTTGGGCGACATCGTTACGTCACCGGTGAGGGCGTTTACGCTCACATTCCAGGTAGGGCCCAGCGGCTGCTCAGGGGTAAATCCTGTTCCGTAGGTAACGGGCGTACCCGCCGCATCAAAACAGTTGCCCAGTTCATAGGAGAGCGAGTCGCCGTCGGGGTCGAGCGCTCCCTGGTTGAAGGTAAACAACTGGCCTGCG
>RDXT01000205.1 GCA_004292985.1 Bacteroidota bacterium | reverse complement strand
CCCAGGGGGGAAGCATGGATGCCTTTGTGGTGCAATATGATACGTCTGGCACGGTGCTCTGGGCCAAACGGGGCGGCGGCGGCAGCAATGACGAAGGCTACTCTATCAGCGGCGATGCGGCGGGCAATCTCTACGTGGCGGGCTATTTTAACCAGACGGCTACTTTCGGATCTGTGAGCCTCACGACCTCAGGCATTTCCGATGCTTTTATCGCCAAATACAATGATTCCGGAGATGTGCTCTGGGCTGCGAAAGCGGGTGGCAATTCTGATGACCGCGCACGCTCTGTGGCCACCGATGCGCAGGGCAACAGCTATCTGGCGGGCTATTATACGAGCGCTTCTGCTGCTTTCGGTACGGTAAGCCTGGCAGGCGGTGCGGGAGATCATTCTTTTGTGGCCAAATATGCCCCTGATGGCACGCTTGTCTGGGCAAAAGCCCTTCACGGGGACAGCAAGGCACAGGCAGTTGCCGTATATGGTGAGAACATATATGTCTGCGGTGGGTTTTCGGGCGATACGCTCCAGGTGGGTCCGTCCCTGTTGCTGATTGAAGGGAATCAGGACCTGTATGTAGCCCGTTTTGACCTCTCAGGTACGGCTACATGGGGCCTGAAGCAAAATTCCGGCGGCGAAAGCAACGAGTTTGCCACCTGCCTCGATACCGATGGGACAGGCAATCTCTATACGGCTGGCTACTTCGACAGCGATCCCATCGCATTTGGCCCCAGCACCCTGAGCAATACCCGCAACGGATTTGATCTTTTTGTAGCCCGCCTCGGCACCGGATCAACGGCTGTGGAGGAGGTGGATGAAACAGGATTTGCGATCTATCCCAATCCGGGCGCAGGGGCATTTACCGTAGAGAGTCCCGTCGCTATCAGCAGCATCGGGGTCTTTTCGGTTCGGGGAGAAAAAATATATTCGCAAGACTACCCCTTGAATGCATTACAGCAGGCGATATACATTGCGTCTCTGCCTCCCGGCGTGTATGTGGTGAAGGTGCAGGCGGGTGAAAGGGGGTATGTGAGGCGATGGGTGAAGAATTAGGCACACGGAGATGAACAGAACACATCTGCTGCTCTCGGTGCTGGTATCCGTGCTGATGCCTGCCCTTAGCTTGCTGAATAACGTAGCCTATCAGTCGAGGGACTTCCGGCAAATCATGACCAGTTGGGTTGTGGGGGGGCTTTTTCTCTTTTTGCTCTGGTGGGCTAATCTCTGGATTTCGCGGCAGATGAAGTTGCGTTTCCGGCAAAACGTTCATACGGGGTATATCTGGGTTTTTCAGTTGGCGGCCAGCCTGCTAATGATCGCATTGTTTATAGGAAGTAACCCCGGCGGAGTGCGCATAGAAGTGGGCAGTCCCTGGTGGGTGCTGAGTCTGAGGCTGCTGGCGGGTGCAACGATGATCATCGGTATCCAGGTTGCAGTGGATTCCTCCAGCGAGCGGCAGACCATGCGCATCGCCAACATCCGCCTGCAAAATGAGAACCTGGAAGCCCGCTTCGAATTGCTGAAGCAGCAGATCAATCCGCATTTTTTGTTTAATGCCCTCAGCACCCTGCGCATCATGGTGCGGGCTGGAGACCCTCACGCTGAGCAGTTTACCCTCACGCTTTCCGACCTATACCGCCAGTTGCTCAGCAACCGGAACGCAACGACGGTCTCCCTTTCTCAGGAACTGACCTTTTTGCGTTCGTACCTGTTTATGCTGAAATCCCGGTTTGAGGACATGCTGGAAGTACAGCTCGACATGATGCCCGAAAGCGAGACGCGGCAGATTCCTGCTTTTGCCCTGCAACTGCTGGTGGA
>RDXT01000653.1 GCA_004292985.1 Bacteroidota bacterium | reverse complement strand
GCGTGGTGTCACCCTTCGATACGGTCCTATGGACCTACTCAGGATGACAGAACAGCCCCGTGTCATCCTGAGTAGCCGAGTCTTCGAGGCGTATCGAAGGATGACACAAAAAAAGAGGCCATCTCCTCAGAGACAGCCTCTTATATATACCGGAAGATAGATTACATCATGCCTTCCATGCCGCCGCCGTGGCTGTGGCCACCGCCTTTTTCGGCTTCGGGTTCGTCGGTGATGACACACTCGGTGGTGAGGAGCATACCAGCGATCGAAGCTGCGTTTTCGAGTGCGGAGCGGGTTACCTTGGTTGGGTCAATGATACCGGTTTCGAAGAAGAATTCGTACTCTTCGTTGCGGGCATTGAAGCCGTAGTCGAGGCGCTCAGCTTCGCGCACTTTGTTGAGGATCACACCTGCCTCAAGGCCAGCATTTTCCACAATCAGGCGGAGGGGTTCTTCGAGGGCGCGTTTTACGATGTTTACACCGATGCCTACGTCACCTTTGAGGAAGTTGTCATTGATACCACCGCGTCCGGGGTTCAGGGCTGCAACGGCACGTACGAGTGCAACACCACCTCCGGGAACGATACCCTCTTCCACAGCTGCCTTGGTAGCGTGAAGTGCGTCGTCCACACGGTCTTTTTTCTCTTTCATTTCCACTTCGGTGGCAGCGCCGACATACACGACAGCTACACCGCCCGACAGTTTGGCAAGGCGCTCCTGAAGCTTTTCCTTGTCATAGTCAGAGGTAGTGGATTCGATCTGGGCTTTGATCTGGTTTACGCGGGCTTTGATGAGATCCTCTTCGCCTTTGCCGCCAACAACCGTTGTGTTGTCTTTGTCAATCGTAACCTTATCGGCCACACCCAGCATAGCGAGGGTGGTATTGTCGAGTTTGTAGCCACGCTCTTCGGAGATTACCTGGCCGCCGGTGAGGATGGCGAGGTCTTCGAGCATGGCTTTGCGGCGGTCACCGAATCCTGGGGCTTTTACAGCAGCCACTTTCAGGGAACCACGGATTTTGTTCACCACGAGGGTAGCGAGGGCTTCGCCTTCGACATCTTCAGCGATGATCAGCAGCGGGCGGCCTGTCTGAACGGTCTGCTCGAGTACGGGCAGCAGTTCTTTCATAGCGCTTACTTTCTTGTCATACAGCAGGATGTACGGACGCTCCAGCTCCACTTCCATCGCGTCGGCGTTGGTTACGAAGTAAGGAGAGATATAGCCGCGGTCGAACTGCATACCTTCCACTACTTCGAGGTAGGTATCCATGCCTTTGGCTTCTTCTACGGTGATCACACCGTCTTTGCCTACTTTGTCCATCGCGTCGGCGATAAACTTGCCGATTTCGATGTCGTTGTTGGCAGAGATGGTCGCTACCTGGGCGATTTCGTTGGCATTAGAGATGGGTTTAGACATCTTCTTCAGTTGCGCAACTACCACTTTGGTCGCTTCTTCGATGCCTTTTTTCAGGTCCATCGGATTAGCTCCGGCGGTCACGTTTTTCAGGCCTTCGCGTACCATCGCCTGTGCCAGCACAGTAGCAGTAGTGGTACCGTCACCCGCCACATCGGCAGTTTTGGAAGCCACTTCTTTCACCATCTGGGCACCCATATTTTCGATCGGGTCCTTCAGTTCCACTTCTTTGGCAACCGTAACACCGTCTTTGGTGATGCTGGGTGCGCCGAACTTCTTGTCAATCACCACGTTGCGTCCTTTTGGACCGAGGGTGACTTTTACCGCATTTGCCAGGGCATCGACGCCACGCTTGAGTTTGTCCCGGGCCTCTACGTTAAATTCAATTTTCTTAGCCATAACTCTGTGTAAATGAGATGATTAGGTGGGAAAGGGTTTGAAAAAAACCTCAGTCAGCAGTTTGGGGATTAAAGAATAGCCAGAATGTCGGACTCACGCATGATGAGGTAGTCCACGCCTTCGTAGCTGATTTCCGTGCCGGAATACTTGCCATAGAGCACGGTATCGCCAATCTTAACGGTCGTAGGCTCATCTTTTTTTCCGGGGCCGGCGGCCACTACTTCACCGCGCTGGGGTTTTTCCTTGGCAGTGTCAGGAATGATGATGCCGGAGAGGGTTTTTTCCTCGGCCGGGGCTGGTTTTACCAGCACTCTGTCAGCCAGTGGTTTGATTTGCAGAGACATATCAGTTATCGCGTTTTGAGGTTTTAAGAAAAAAGTTCACCAAAAACCTTTTTCGTACCTCTGAGTAGTCGAAAAATATGCCATTGTGTCCCCGTCTGCCATTTTGTGCAAGTCTGTGCCGGCAAAGTCAGAAATGTCAGGTCCGGACAGACAAAGTGGCAAGAAACTATGGCAGCAGCGGTGTTTTTTGCCAGAGTTGCCAGGGCCCTGTCTGTATTTTTCGCTGCCAGCCCTTTTCCTGAAGCGATCTTTCGTAATCTCCGCTACAGGTCGCGCCCGAAATTGCATAGCGGATACCCTCCCCAGGAGAGTCGCTGCTCAGGGGCCAGTTGCCATATCGCCATACATAACTGTGCAGGGTATAGGATTCCTCCATTTCCTTACACAGCATAATCTCCTCATAATCAGAAACTTCTGCCTGTATCTGGTGGATAAATGCGATCAGTTGCTTTTCGCGCTCAGGTTTTCCGGCACGGGTGACAGCGTAGCCCAGCACAAGGAGCAGCGCGAAAAACAGGGCCGCATGAAGATAGGTTTTTTGCCGGGGTAACAGGGAAATCCGGGGCCAGAGCGGCAGCATCCAGGCAGCCACGGCGATCGCAAGCCAGGGAGCGGCAGGTATCAGGTAGTAAATGTGCTGTTTGTAGCTGACAAAAAGAGGCAGCGAGGCACTCAGGAACACCAGCAGGGCGAAAAGGCTGTTTGTATCAGGCAGATATACTTTTTTTGTGCGAATCCAGGCCCATAGTGCCAGCAGTAGAGCAGGAATCAGTAGCGGAAGGGCCTCCGAAAACAGCATTTCAAGCAAAGCCCCGCGTCCTGACCATTTTTCCTGCTGATAGGTTTCATATTCCAGTGCCGGAGAGAGCTGAAGCTCGAAGTAATGGGTAAAAAACTGCCGGGAAGGCGCATACAGAGCGAGAAAAAGAAAGAACAGCCCGGTCGTAAGAGCCGGAATGCAGGCATGTGCGAGGGTAAATGGTCGTTTTTGAGGGAGGAATGCCCATATCAGAAAAGGCGCAGCCAGGGGAAAAAGCCCTGCAAAGCCCTTGGTCAAAAATGCCGCAGAAACCAGCAGGCCTGACAAAAGGAGCCAGAACCCGCGCGGGCTGTGAAGCAAAGCCGCCAGCGCCGCCAGGCAAAAAACGCCCATCGTGCATTCGAGCATCGCATAGGGCATGCCCCACTGTACCGCAGGCGTGAGGTACCAGAGCAGCACGGCCATCCATGCAAAACCCTGATACTGAGGATTTTGGGGAAACAGCTTTCGCCAGATCACAAGGATCAGTCCGATGCTAAGGAGCAAAATAACAGCGCAGTAGATCCGCTCTGTGGCCCAGTGTGTGCCCAACACGCGGTAAAAGCCGCTTTGTAACCAGAATTGCAGGGGCGGGTGCGCATAAAAAGCCTCATTCTCGATCGCCGACACCCAGCTGTTTTGCTGACAGGCAGGCTTCCAGAAACTCCCCTGCCCCTCTGCCATGCTGCGGGCAAGACCTGCATACACCTGGCTGTCGGGAAATGCGCCCTCCATCACCGCCCTCGGGAGAAACAAAGCCAGCACACAAATTCCCGTAATAAGCCAGCCCGTGTGTATTTTTTGCATATATTTTCGGGGATCCCTTTATCGCTAAACACCCCATTCCTATGACAAACCGACGACAATTTTTACAGCAAGCGAGCCTCGGCGCAGGTGGTCTGCTGGCAGCTTCGGCCCTGAATCCCCTGATGCTGGCCTGCGCTGAGAACGAAAAGCGCAGCCTCGGCGTTGCCCTGGTAGGGCTGGGCAACTATTCCACGGGCCAGTTGGGGCCTGCCCTGCGCAATACAAAACACTGCCACCTGGCAGGCATCGTGAGCGGCTCTGCTGACAAGGCGGCCAAATGGGCCAAAGAGTACAACATTTCCCCGCAAAATGTCTATACCTACGAGACCTTCGACCGCATCGCCGACAACCCCGACATAGACTTTGTATATATAGTGTTGCCCAACTCGATGCACGCCGAATATGCGATCCGCGCAGCGAAGGCAGGCAAGCATGTGATGTGCGAAAAGCCGATGGCAACTTCGGTGGCAGATGCCGAAGCGATGATCGCCGCCTGCAAGGCCGCCAACAAAAAACTCGCCATTGGGTACCGCCTGTACCACGAGCCTTTTAACCGGGAAATGATGCGCCTGGGCCAGGAAAAAGTGCATGGAGCTGTGCGCCTGATCGAGGCTTCTTTCGGATGGCGCGGGGTCGGCTGGGACAACTGGCGCTTTAACCACGCGATGGCGGGTGGCGGCGCGCTGATGGATGTGGGCATTTACTGCATCCGGGCCTGCTCCTATGTGCTGGGTGAAAATCCGCTTTCGGTGATGGCTACGGAGGTCAAAACCCATCCGCATTTTAAAGAAGTGGACGAAACGCTGATGTGGCACATGGAGTTCCCTTCGGGTGCAGTAGCCTCATGTACAACGAGTTACGCGATAAATGTGGAGCGTTTGCATGTGGCTGCCGAAAATGGCGACTTTGGCCTTAGTCCGGCCTATTCGTATGACGGACAACGGGGGTATGCGGGCGGAAAAGCCCTCGAGTTCCCGCATATCGCGGAGCAGAGCAATCACATGGATGCATTTGCCCGGCATATCCGCGATAATGAAGCCAACCTCACCCCCGGCGAAATGGGGCTTCAGGACATGAAAGTGATCGAGGCCATTTATCTTTCCATTAAAGAAAAACGAAGGGTTTCGCTGGTGTAGGGGGGAATAGGGGGAATAGGGGACTCATCCTAAAATGAACACAGGCGGGGCCTCATAGAGGCCCCGCCTTTTTGTATATACCTAAGCTTAGGTATATCCTTTTTTTCATTTTACCTAAGTACGGGTATTGTTCATCCTCCCGGCGCTCCCTACTTTTGCCTCTGTTTAATTAGATTAATTCTAAATAGAGGTGAAAATGCTTTCTGTACATATACATGCAGTACGCCTGATGGCCCTGGCATCGCTGCTCTGTTTTATGGGCTGCAAGCCCGATCCGCTGGAGGTTCCGCTGACCTATGACGGGACAAACTTTGAAGTAAATACGGCGGACTATTCCGAGGCAAAAACCAATCTGGTGGCCCTTACCGACCTGATGAAGCAGGGCCGGACCCAGGGAAAGGTTGTTTCGTATGTCAAATTAGACTCTGCCTTCAGCGCAGGCAGCAGCTTTCCCCTTGCATCCATCACTACTACGTACTATAAAGACCGTATCGCCGGAAATGAGGGCTGGCTGAGCCAGCTTGCTGCCGCTTCGGGGGGTACATTTGACCCTGCGCTGGCACCTGCGGGCACAGGAGGGGTATATGGCGGCTATTTATTTGACAAAAATGGCCTGGAGCTTGAACAAGTGATCGAAAAAGGCCTCTATGCCGCCGCCCTTTACAACCTGGGAGAGGCAGCCTTTTACTCGCCGGGTTATGCCGACCATTTGCTGCTGCTCTATGGCGGCCACCCGGACTTTGCCAACAGTGATGATGCCACCAAACACGACCACGCTGATGTACTTGTGGCGAAATATGCCGCCCGCAGAGACAAAAACGACGGAAACGGCTACTATACACAGATCGGGTATCAGTTCCGGAAGCTTCAGGCTGCCCTGGCGGCTTCTGACGACTACCAGACAGAACTTTTCGATGCCGATGCCGAGATCAAGCGGCTATGGGAAGAAGCCCTCGCAGCGACCATAATCAATTACTGCTACGATGCCGCTGCCAAACTGAGCAGCACCAACCCCAGCGCTGCCGACAAAGCCGCCGCCCTGCACAGCATCAGCGAATGTGTGGGTTTTGTGCATGGCTGGTACCGCGCAAACATCGGTGCAAACTATCATAAACTGACAGATGCAGATGCCATTGCGCTGCTGGACCTGCTTCATGCGCCTGCAGAAGGAACCCCGGCCGTTTACCTCTTCGCTACGGATCCCTTTAATGAAGTGCCCCGGCTGACACAAGTCATTGATAAGCTGACGGAACTCTATGCATTTTCGGCCACTGATCTCGAAGACTTCAAGAAAAACTGGGTGAAAGAACAAGGGCGCTAAGCTTTTTCCCGACCTAACCGCTTCCTTATGAGACAACTGCTTCTTTCCACACTTCTGATATGCCTCGTGGCAAGCGCCTGCAAAGGCCCTGCCGGCCCTGTGGATCCCGTAGATTCATTTGACCGCAAGGCCATGCTCCGCAACTATGCCACGGCCCTGATCCGCCCGGCCATAGGGCAAATGAAAGCAAAAACCGACAGCCTCTACCTGCGCGCTGCCGCATTTGGCGCTGCGCCGACAGAGGCCAATCTGCTCCGCGTTCAGGAGGCATGGAAGGAAGCGGCACTCACGTTTCAGGCAGCAAATGCCTACAATTTCGGTCCGGGAGAAGGTACCTATGCGACCCTGGTTCAGAACATTTCCACCTTTCCCATTGATGCCGCCCAGACAGAGGCCTACATTGCCGCCGGGGACTACAGCCTGGCCAATTTCCGGCGCGACACACGCGGCCTGATGGGCATGGACTACCTGCTCTTCGACCTTTCGGGAGAGGCTGCGCCTGTGCTGGCCCGCTACCAGGGCGAAGCCGGACAAAAACGCAGCAGCTACCTCCTGGCCTTAGCCGCCGATGTGCAAGTGCATGTAAACCAGGTACATAAGGACTGGGAAACCTACGAAGCTGACTTTATCACGCATGATGGCACCGATGCCGGAAGCTCCGCTTCGGAGCTGTACAACCACTTTGTGCAAAGCCACGAATCGCTGAA
>RDXT01000652.1 GCA_004292985.1 Bacteroidota bacterium | reverse complement strand
AAGCACTACAAAACCCTCGATGTGCCGCTGGGGCAGTGCCAGAAACTGCTGCGCGGAGCGCAGGAACTGCCTTTACAGGGTTTGCCCGATGTGCTGGCGGCTATTTACAGCGTGCCCGATGATAAAAAAGGCATTATGGTGGGTCGTGGCGGCGAATCCTATATTGAAATGGTCCGTTTTACCCCGCAAGGCCCGATTATCGAGAGTGTGAATGTGTATGGTGCAAGCAACCGGCCCGAAAGCCCGCATTATGCCGACCAGGCGCCGCTCTTTCTCGCGCAAAAAACCAAGCCTATGAGCTTAGACAAAAAGACAGTGCTGTCTCATGCCGCGCGCGTGTATCATCCGGAATAGGCGATATAATTTTCTATCAGGGTATTTACCTCTGCGGGCGATTCGTACATCGCCAGATGTCCCGCACCTGCAATGACATGAATATCAGGGATCTGGCAGAGCTGCTGGTGGTAATAGCCTTCTTTTTCGAGCGAGGCGACATGGTTATTTTCCCCCCAGATCAGGAGGCTTTTGGGTAGCTGTGTGCCGGGTTTCAGGATGTTTTTCAGCGTATAGGAGTCCGAAGAAAAGAGCAGGTTCAGTCGCGCATCGGTAATGCCGGGTATGGACAGTTTTTGCTTATAGAGGGCATAGAGGAAGTCTTGTTCGGGCATTTTGCTTCCAAACAGCGCCGCCGGAAATATCGTCCGGACATATTTCAGGCTGAATATCAAGCGAAGAATATGGGTGAGTGCCTTGCGCAGGCCTGCATGCTGCACATCAAAGAGGAGCCAGCGCAACCCGGCAGGTTTTACCGCCCGTCTGCCGGGGCATATATTCATGAGGATCAGCCGCTTCACCTCTTCCGGGTACTCATTTTGATAGTGAATGGCCACCGATGCCCCGATGCAGTTCCCCACCAGCACCATCTGCGAAAGCCCCAGTTTCAGGACCAGTTCCCGCAGGATACGGGCATATACCTCCAGCGTAACAGGCTGCCGCACATGCGTTCCCGGCTCATATCCCGGCCACTGCACGGCGATGACACGGTGCGTTTTTGAGAAATACGCAATCTGATGCACCCATATCTGCCAAAGCCCGCCTCCGTTGTGCAAAAAGACCATCGGCTCTCCGCTGCCTTCGTCAATGTAGCAGATGTCGTAGCCGGCGAGGGAGAGGGTTTTTGTCACAGGGGTCATGGAACAGGGAACAGGGTTCAGGGTTCAGGGATCAGAGGTAATAAAGGAATAAAGATATGAGGAAATGTTTTCTGTGCCAGAGCATAGCTAAGTCTTATTCCCTCTATTTACTCAATACGTTGAGTAAATTTACTCAGTGTATTGAGTAAATTTTTTTATAGAGTGTAAATAGTTGAAAGTCAATAATTTGAATGAATGTAGTTATAGGATAAAATAGTATTTTTTCGAAATAATCAATTGATGTGCTTTTCCCCCAAAACATCCGCAGGTTTGGGAAAGGCTGCGCTGCTTTTGAGAGGTGCTGCCACATTTTGGGAGGCGCTGCGCACTTTTTATCTCCCATTCCTTCAATTCTCTCTTCCTATGCTTTTTTTCTCCCCGATGAATACCCTATCTTGGGAGAATCAATATGATAGATACAATGAAGAAACTCCTGCTATTGAGCTTTTGCGCTTGTTTCAGTCTGCCCATGATCGCCCAGCAGCGCTATTGGGTGTTTTTTACCGATAAGGGTTCCGATGCCTCCCTGCAACTGGCTCATCCTGAGGCTTTTCTGAGTGCGGAGGCCCTTGCCATCCGCGAAAAGCAGCAGATCAGCCCCTCGATAGGGGATCTGCCTGTGTATCAGGGATATATGACGCAGCTCCGGGCGCTCGGTATCGAGACCTATGGCAGCTCCCGCTGGCTGAATGCAGCGGTAATAGATGAAAGCGACATTCTGGGGCTTCAGGGCATGGGGCTTTCTTTTGTGAAGGGCATACGCCCCCTGCGCCGGATGGGCGTGGCCGCAGCGGCCTTTGTCACTCCCCAGGACGTACAGGAAAGCCTGGGTGATCCGCTGACCTATGGCAATGCCTTTATCCAGAACGAAATGCTCCATATCCGTCCGCTGCACGAGCGGGGATTCACCGGCAAAGGGGTTCGCGTGGCGGTATTTGATGCCGGATTCAGCGGGGTGGATACCATCGGGGCATTTGACTCGCTCCGGCTGAACAAACGCATCCTGCATACCTATGACTTTGTGGACAAGGACACCTATGTATATGAAAAAAGCTCGCATGGCACCCATGTGTTGTCCACCTTTGCTGCCTACAAACCCGGCGCAATGGTGGGTACGGCCCCTGAGGTCTCTGTGATCCTCTGCCGCACCGAAGATGCCTCCTCCGAGACCCAGATCGAAGAGTACAACTGGCTCCGCGCCATGGAGTGGGTGGACTCGATCGGGGTGGATATTATCCATTCGTCGCTCGGTTATACCCAGTTTGACGACGGGGTGGGCAGTTATACCTACGAGCAAATAGACGGCAACACGCCCATCATTACCCGCGCCGCCGATCTGGCTGCTTCCAGAGGGATCATCGTAACGGTGAGTGCCGGAAACGAAGGAACCGACGACTGGCATTATATTGCTGCGCCCTGCGATGCGGACAGTGTGCTGTGCGTCGGGTCTGTGAACAAAACGGGCATGAAATCTTCGTTTTCGTCCTTTGGCCCTGCCAGCGATGGACAGGTGAAGCCCGATGTAACGGCGATGGGCGAGCGCACCACGGTGGCCAGCCCCAACGGAAAAATCACCACAGGCAACGGCACCTCTTACTCTGCACCCCTGATGGCGGGATTTGTAGCCTGCCTCCGTCAGGCACACCCCAAACGCTCCAACATGGACATTATCCAGGCCGTGCGCCTGAGTGCTGACCAGTATCTTTTTCCGGATGAAGAGTATGGATATGGTATCCCCGATGCTGTCAAAGCAGACTCGCTGCTGAGCCATGTACAGGATCTTTCGACCGTAACAATCAGCATGACAGCCAAGCCGGAGCGGGGTACGCTTAGCTTCGCTGTGCCCCAGAAGCCGGTATTGGAGATCAAGGATGTTGCTCCGGTTTATACCCGCAGCCCCAAAAGCCAGGTGAGTCTGAGTAATGGCCGCCTCGAAGTGAAAGTTCCTGAGGGCAATACGCTCAATCAGGTCACTTTATATAAAGACAAACTCCGGGTAAGTGTGCCTGCCTCAGCTATTTCGAATCAGGGCGGCACCTACTCTGTGAAAGTCAGTAAGTTTATCCCCGGAGAATATTATCTGGAAGTGGTGAGCGACAGTTTTGAGGAGCGGATTCCGTTTGTGATTCCCTGAGGTCTGAGACAGAGCGCTCGTAGCGGCGACATTAGTCGCGGTACACATGTATCGGCGACTAATGTCGCTGAACACCTGTTGCGGCGACTTTAGTCGCTGTAGTTCCGTTTCGGGTCGGAGACCACTCACGAGCAAAAAATGAACCCTGAAAACTGTTCCCTGTTCCTTGATCCCTGTACCCTGATTAATCCTGCAGCACAGAGTGCTCTTTGCGGATTTTTTCCTGAAGGGTCTGAAGGGCGTGGATCACGGTTTCGGGGCGGGGTGGGCAGCCGGGGATGTAGATGTCCACGGGGAGGAAGGTATCAACGCCCTGAACGACACCATATACGCGGTGCATACCGCCGGAGGAGGCGCAGGCGCCCATGGCGATGCACCATTTCGGATCGGGCATTTGGTCCCAGATACGCTTGATGGCATGCGACATTTTGAAGGTACACCAGCCAGCGACGATCATAAGGTCGGCCTGACGGGGGGAAAAGCGGAATACTTCGCTTCCAAAGCGGGCAGCATCGTATTTGGGGCCTGCGAAGGCCATCATTTCGATTGCGCAGCAGGCGAGTCCCATCGGCATAGGCCAGAGAGATTCGGTGCGTGCCCAGTTTGTCAGAAAATCTACGCTGGAGAGCAGATACCCCTGCTTTGCCAATGCTTTCTCAAGTCCCATCTCAGTCGCAAATAAGTAAATGAATAACGCAATCCGGGCGGAGATTGTTCGCTTATGCCCAGCGAAGGCCGCCTTTTTTGTACATATAAATATAGCCTACAAACAAGATCAATACAAAGGTGATCATTTCCCAGAAAGGAAACATGCCAAATTCTTGGGTGAGCTGACGAAACTGCACGGCCCAGGGGTACATAAACACCACTTCGATGTCGAAGAGGATGAAGAGCATGGCCACGAGGTAAAATTTCACTGAAAAACGCTCATGTCCGGTGCCGACAGGGTCCATCCCGCTTTCGTAGGTGAGGCCCTTTTTGATGCCGGGCCGCGAGGGGCCGAGGATCACGGAGAGGTTGGCCAGCAGGAAACCGAGGCCAATCCCGGCGATAATCAGCAGAAACAGAGGCACATAGGCCGAAATTCCAGTATAGAGCAGAAAAGGCATTTGCATCTGACCTTGTATTTGGGACGAAAATAGGGGAAAAGGGGGAGACACGCAAACAGCAGAGGCCTATAAAAAGAATAAAGAGGAAACCATTCGGCCTCCTCTTTATTTTTTCGCCCGTAAGCGCTCGTGATCAGTTAGGAGAAATGTTGAACATCTTCTCCAGTTCGGTAATCATGCGGGTGAGCTTGCGCTCTTCGTTTTCGCCAAGGTTGCGAATTCCGACCCGCTCTACTTCGTGCAGTAAATCCATTTTCACCGAAATCTCACGAAAAGACAGTGTGCTAACACCTGACGTGCGATTACGGACAATTTCTTTCTGCAGAAGATCCTTAGAAAGCTGAATACGGGTTTGCAGATCGTAAGAGACCATAAACTGAAAAATTACTAAAACAAGACCTGAAGTGGACTACAAATGTACACTTCAAAACAGGCGAACGCAAGAAATGTTGAAAAAAAGTTGAAAAACTATTAAAAAGACCCCGCTATTCCGAAATCGTTTTAAAAAACGCCTTACGAAACATGAAATTTTTTACAATTATGAGAAAAACAAGTGTTCTGGCACCTGGCGCGTCTTATTTGCCTGCAAAGCGCATCCGGTAGGCCGGGTCTATCTGTCCCTGCGAAATCTTTTGCATGCGGGCCTTATTGACATTTTTGCGCATCGGCGAGATACGGTCGGTGAAAAGCACGCCCTGGATATGGTCATATTCATGCTGGATAATCCGCGCCTTCATCCCGTCAAATGTCTCTTCGTGGGCTACAAATTTCTCGTCGAGGTAGCGGATCACGATTTCCCCGTGGCGGCGCACCTGCTCCCGTATATCCGGAATGCTGAGGCAGCCTTCTTCATAGGCCCATATGTCTCCTTTTTCAGCAATGATTTCAGGATTAATAAACACGCGCTTAAAGTCCTGAAGATCAGCATCTTTGCCTGCATCTGCCATCGGTGAAGCATCTACCACAAACAAACGGATGGACACCCCCACCTGCGGGGCAGCCAGCCCGACTCCCTGGGCATTGTACATGGTCTCAAACATGTTTTCGATAAACGCTTCCAGGTTGGGATACTCAGGGCCAATGTCTTTCCCTTTTTCCCTCAGCACCTGATGGCCATAGCCGTAGATAGGCAGAATCATAGATCATTGATTATCCTGCAAAAATACATCAGGTTTTCGAAAGCAGAAAGTCGCGAAGGATCAGGATGGCACTCATTTCGTCGAGGCGGCTTTTTTCCTGGCGTTTTTTCTTGCTGACCCCCGACTCAAACAGTACCCGTGCTGCCGAGCGCGAAGAGAAGGACTCATCCCAGAGATATACTTCCTTGTCCGGATAGCGCAGCTTCAGGCGCTCGTAGAGCTGGCGGATCTCGTCGGTCACATGGCTGTCGCTGCCGTCGCTGCGGGTGGGATATCCAAGCACGATCGTGCTCACCCCATCGGCTATCAGGGGTCCGAGGTGCTGCTCCAGTATGCCGGGGGCCACGGCTCCCAGCCCGGAAATGCTGATCTGAAGCGGGTCTGTCCAGGCAAGGCCGCAGCGTTTGAGTCCGTAGTCTATCGAAAGGATGCGCATGAGGGTTATTTCGGCAGAGAGATGCGAAAGGTAGTGCCTTTGCCCGGTTCTGAAAATTTGACGAAGATTTTTCCCTTGTGGTAGTTCTCGATGATCCGCCGCGAAAGGCTGAGTCCAAGGCCCCACCCGCGTTTTTTGGTGGTAAATCCGGGTTCGAATACCTTCCGGTGCAGGTTGCTGGGCATGCCCTTACCGGTATCAGTAACATCAATAAAAATCTGGTTGTTTTTTTCGCCTGCATGCACCACAATTTCCCCGCCTTTATCGCCAATGGCATCGAGGGCGTTTTTGAGCAGGTTTTCGATTACCCAGTCAAATAGCTGGGGGTTGATGTGGAGCTTGCTGTCGAGCGGAATCTCGTTGTCGAGGCGAAAGCGCACCTTGCCTCCGCGGGTCATGCGTTTCTGGATATAGTCTGCCGAGCGGTCGAGCACCGTTTTGAGGCTGACCTCGATCAGTTCGGGCTGGGAACCGATTTTGGAGAAACGCTCGGCGATGTTTTCGAGGCGCAGCACATCGCTTTCCATTTCCTGAATCAGCTCTTTGTCTTCGGGCCGCTCTTCCGCACGGAGTTTGAGCAACTCGATCCAGGCCATCAGGCTCGAAACAGGCGTTCCCAGTTGGTGGGCGGTCTCTTTGGCCAGGCCGACCCATACTTTGTTTTGCTCACCCCGCAGGGCGACTACAAAATTGGCAAATACCAGTCCGATGAAAAACAAAGCCGCCAGCATCTGCACCAGCGGAAACCAGCGGAGCTGCTTGAGCAGGGGCGACTGTCCATAGATCACCTCATTGTAGCGGCCCGGCGCAAACTCCACCTTCACCGGCTCGTATTCGCTGCGCAGCTCTTCGACCCACTTGCGTTTTAGCTGCGCTTCCTGCTCCGGGGTGGTGTTGGGAGGCACAGGCATATTGGAAAAATTGACCTGCTG
>RDXT01000204.1 GCA_004292985.1 Bacteroidota bacterium | reverse complement strand
GCTAATTAGCCTTACTCCCAAGGGGACAAGTCAGGGTGACAGCAGCAACTACTCCCCCATCTTCCTCAACGACTCCGTAGGCGCAAAGCGCGGCCCATACAAGGCTGCAAAGCGCTCACAATCAGCGAGAAACTGCTTTGCGCCGACATAGTGAATGTAGGAAATGGCTCCTCCGGTATAGGCCGGAAAGCCGAAGGCCAGCAGCGAACCTACATCCGCGTCCTCGGCATTGCGGAGCACACCCTCGTCGAGGCAGCGCAGGGTTTCGAGGGCCATGATGTGCAGCAGCCGCTTTTGGATGTCTTCGTAGGAAGGGATGTTTTCCTTGTGGGGATACAGGGTTTCGAGGCCGGACCAGAGTGTTTTTTTCTGCCCTTCGGGGTAGTCGTAAAAGCCTTTGCCTTCTTTTTTACCCGGACGCTGAAGAATATCCACAAAAAACGCAACTACCTGATGCGCAGGCGAATCGAGGGAAATGCCGAGGTCGTTTTCGGTCTGTTTGCGGATTTTTTCCATTAAGGAAAGGCTCACTTCATCCGAAACGGCGAGGGGGCCTACGGGCATACCGGCATCGCGGGCGGCGTTTTCGATCATGGCTGCGGGTATCCCTTCATTGAGCATGCTGATGCCTTCATGGGTGAAGGTACCAAAGACCCGCGAGGTGAAAAATCCCCGGCTGTCGCGCACCACAATGGGTGTTTTTTTGAGTTGAAGCACAAAGTCTATGGCTGCAGCCAGGGTGCTTTCGCTGGTTTTTTCACCGGTAATGATTTCTACCAGGGGCATTTTATCCACCGGAGAGAAAAAGTGCATGCCGATAAAGTGCTCCGGACGTGCAGACGCCTGCGCCAGTCCTGTAATGGGCAGGGTAGAGGTATTGGAGGCGAAAACCACTTCCGGACGAATTACCGCCTCTGTTTCGCGGGTAACCTGGGCCTTCAGCTCCCGGTTTTCGAAAACAGCTTCGATCACGAGGTTACAATCTGCCAGCGCGTCTGTGTCTGCCACCGGAGAGATGCGCGCAAGCAACGCCTGGGCTTTTTCGGGGCTTACTTTTCCCTTCTTAACCCCCTCCATGACCCATTTTTCGCTTTGTGCCTTGCCTTTTTCGGCCAATTCGGGGGTCTGGTCTTTTAATACGACCTCAATTCCTGCTTTTGCTGATACAAACGCGATTCCGGCACCCATCATCCCGGCTCCAAGCACCCCTACGCGCTTTACTTCGGTGGCGGGCACGCCTTTGGGCCTTGCCGCTCCTTTATTGGCTTTATTAATGGCAAAAAAGCCTGTGCGGATGATGTTTTTAGCTTCCGGGCTGAGCACTGCGGCTACGAAATAGCGGGCTTCGACGGTGGTAGCGCGTTCCATGGGCAGTTGCAGGCCCTCATATACGC
Organism: Bacteroidota bacterium; assembly: GCA_004292985.1. Classification (GTDB taxonomy): domain Bacteria; phylum Bacteroidota; class Bacteroidia; order J057; family J057; genus RDXT01. The sequence continues at coordinate 424 of RDXT01000204.1, read as the reverse complement.
AGCTCATGGCGTATTGGGCGCTGGGATAATTGCCCCGGGTTTCTTTGCGGAGCAGGGCTGCACCAGCGCTGAAGGTCTGCACGCCCTGCGGCGAAAGCACCGCCCCGCCGGGAATTTTATAGCCTTTCTGGTCCCAGGGCTGTGCCGGGCGGGGATTTTCGAGGATGTATTTTTTCGCTGCCGGGATCAATTCGCTTATGTCGGCCACTACCTCATGAATCAACCCCTCTTTGAGTGCTTCCTTGGGACTGAACAGGGTGCCCTGCAAAATATAGCGCAGCGCCTTCTCTATGCCGATCAGGCGGGGCATACGCTGGGTGCCTCCGCTGCCGGGCAGCAGACCTAATTTCACTTCGGGCAAGCCGATCTGAAGTTTCGGGTCATCCACAGCGATGCGGTAGTGACAGGCCAGCGGGATTTCAAA
>RDXT01000203.1 GCA_004292985.1 Bacteroidota bacterium | reverse complement strand
ACTTCCCAGGTCTGGATTTCGCTGGCGGCATCGAGGTGGGGTTTTACTTTGGCCACACAGCCGCTGCAGTTGATATTGGTGGTGTAGGTATATTTCATTTTGGGCGAATGTTAAAAGGTGTACGTCAGCCCCGGCGGCGGGTTACAATGTGCGTATGCAGCACGCCCGCTTCTTCGGGAGCCATCGCCGCAAAGGTACGATGCAGCGCTTGCTTGCGGAAATGATCTGTGTCAAAGACTTCATTATCTATACGCACTATTTCAAATCCGGCCTCTTCCATCATCTGGCGAAAGTGGCTCACTCTCAGGCGGTTCTGTGACTGAAGCCGGTTTTCGATCCACCTCCACTGTCCGGGACTGTAACGCAAAAAGTGCCAGGGAGAAATGCGGGAGTCAAAGTAGGAATAGTGATCGGCCATATCAATATGGTGGCTCATTAGTCCACCCGGCCGCAATACCCTGTGAAAGGAGCGCAGAATGCCCGGTATGACCTCCGCAGGAATGTGCTCAAAGGTGTTGTTGGAAACAATCATATCTACCGACTGATCTGCCAGGGGTAAATGGCGGGCATCTCCCAGTATCCGGGAAACGGGCAGATAAGAGTCTGAATAATCATTTTTTATAAGTGAAATAAAATCTAACACTGTTTTTAGATTTTCTGAATAAATTCTTTCCCTCTGGAGATCAGGCAGCGTTTCCTGCAAAAGGGATATATGTTGTTCATTATCAAGTGATTGAATGAGAGAATGGAGTAGGGCAGGGCGGAAGTGGTCGCGCAGGTCCGCTGTAAAAATCTGCTCACAGCCGCAGAGCCACAAGCCCAGGGGAACAAGAGGTACCCAGCCTGTGCCGAGTTCGAGCAGCCTTGCAGGCCTTGTGTTGGGATGCTGTTCTACCCAGGCGTTCAGGTGCCGCGCTGCATGGGAAAAGCGGTCGTGCAGCAAGTCCGGCCCCAGGCGCAGGCTGCCGCTGCGGTAGAGGAGTTCGTCATACATCCGGTCGGGTAGCAGGGAGAGCAGTTTTTGTGCACCTGCTTTGAGTCGCCAGTCGGGCATAGGTCAGAATAAGCTCAGTTGTCCGCGAGGGGGCCTGCGAAAGGCCTCCAGATCGTGGGGCGGGATACTCCGCCCCTCAAAGAAGCGTTTTCTTGACAAGCTAAACAACTGCCGGATGCTTTCGGCGAGGGTTCCTTCGCCGCGCGAGCGGGTACCGAAGCGTCGGTCTTCGAGGCTGCCGCCGTGGCATTCGCGGATCTGGTTGAGCACCTTTTCGGCGCGGTCGGGGAATGCCTGCCGGATCCAGTTTTCAAAAATGAGTCCTACTTCTCCGTTGAGGTGGACAAGGTTGTAGCCTGCCCCCATAGCACCGCGCTGGGCGGCGGCTTCGAGCAGCGCCGGGATTTCGTGGTTGTTTAATCCCGGAATCACCGGACCGAGCATGGCAAATACGGGGATGCCTGCTGCACTCAGTTTTTCAATCACGTCGAGGCGCTTGCTGCCCGGCACGGTACGGGGTTCCATGGCGCGGCGCAGGTCTTCGTCGAGGGTGGTGAGTGAGATGGCCACGTGCACGATGCGAAGCGCTGCCAGCTCTTTGAGGAGGTCTAAGTCTCTGAGAATGAGGCTGTTTTTGGTAATCAGGCTCACCGGGTTACGGTATTGCAGAAACACTTCGAGGCAGCGCCGGGTGAGTTGCAGCCTGCGTTCTACGGGCTGGTAGCAGTCGGTATTTCCCGAAAACATCACCGGAGCCGGTTTCCATCGGGCATGTTCAAATGCCTGGGCCAGCAGTTCCGGGGCATTTTCTTTGACAATGATTTT
>RDXT01000202.1 GCA_004292985.1 Bacteroidota bacterium | reverse complement strand
CCCTTACATACGTTTTCCTCTGTTTCCTTACATGGCAGTAACTTGATAGCAGTATGTCCAGCATACATATGCACTCCCCCACTATTCCAAAAATGACACATTTGTATCACATGAAAAAAAATATTTACCCCCTCTTCGCAGCACTCACGCTGGGCCTGCTCTTTTGTCTGCCCTCATCCACACAGGCAGCCTTCACCTACGGCAAGTACATCACGATCTACGAATCTCAGATTCCCGGCGCTGCAGCGCTCACCGATTTTCCGGTGCTGGTTTCGGTGGTGGATCCCGACCTGCGCAGTGTCGCCAATGGCGGCTACGTAGAGAATGCCAACGGCTACGATATCCAGTTCCGCCTTTCCGACGGTACTACTGTGCTGAGCCACCAGGTCGAGCGCTATGATGCCGCCACAGGTACGCTGGTTGCGTGGGTAAAAGTGCCCTCGCTCTCAGCTACAGCCAATACCTTTCTGCTAATGTATTACGGCGACGCCACGATTGTAGCCAATCCCTCCACCAATGCTACCTGGGATCTCAGCTATATGAACGTGTGGCATTTTAACAACAGCATCGCCAACGCCTCGGCAGGTGCGGCGACCCTTACTGATGTCAACACAACCCACCTGGCTGCGGGTAAAATTGCAGGCGCACGCGACCTCGACAACAATACCAACGTACTCTCTTCCGTCGCAACGGGCAAGCACCTGCGGCTCTCCAACGGCGCGTTTGTCGGGGTAAATAATTTCACCTTCGAAGGCTGGGTCTATCTCGACCGCGCCACCACCAACTGGGAGCGGATTTTTGACTTCGGCCAGGGGGTAAATGTGAATTTTTTCCTGACTCCCTCCAGCGGAAACGCTGCCCAGGGTACAACCAATGCCCGCATTACCACCAACACAAATGTTAATGAGCAGGGCCCTATCGTTGCCAACGCGCTCAACACAGGCGCGTGGATTCACTGGGCCGTGGTGCTCGACGATGCGGCCAATACCATGCAGATTTACAAAAACGGAGCCCTCTTCGGCGCTGCCGCTGCGGGCGTAACCCTTACCCCCGCCAACATCGAGGCCAGCACCAACAACTTTTTTGGCCGCTCGCAGTATGGGGGTGACAATTATATAGATGCCAAATTTGACGAATTCCGCCTTTCCAGCACCAACCGCAGCGGCAACTGGATCACGGCCTCTTATAACAACCAGAATTCGCCTTCGACTTTTATGCTCATTTCGGGCCAATACAGCGCCTCTGCACTGACCGGCATTGCCCCCGCAGGTATCCAGGGACAATGGTCGGCAAACGCAGCCTGGCCCATCGCAGCTGTGCACATGGCCAACCTGCCTAATGGCAAAGTCATGGTCTGGGACGACACCCAGGACGATGGCGCAGGTAATTTTAACACCGTCGGCCCCTATCACCTCTCGATCTGGGACCCCGCCACCAACACCCACAGCACAGGCCCGATCCGCGAGCGCAACCCCGCCAACAACCAACTCTTCTGCGCCGCACACGCCCAGCTCCCCAATGGCAACGTGCTCGCTGTAACGGGTGAAATCAACGTTTCTGACCCGCTCACCATGATGTATGACTGGCGCACGGATAAATGGTCCAAGCTGGCAAACCTCAACTATGGCCGCTATTACCCCTCTGCAACGGCGCTTTCCGATGGCGGTATTCTCGTTACAGGCGGATGGACGTCGTATAAGCCCGCCAATGAGCGCCCCGCAGCATGGTACCCTGAGATTTTCAAAAACGGCAAATGGACAGCGCTGAGCACCGGGCAACTTCCCTTTGGCGCTACTCCACAGGAGTTTATTGACAACCGC
>RDXT01000201.1 GCA_004292985.1 Bacteroidota bacterium | reverse complement strand
TGATGCCGCAGGTGCTTTACCTGTTGCATTTACCCGAAGACGACCTCAAAAACATCTGGCCGCTCAACTATTACTTTTTCTTTGACTGGAACATTGAAAAACACATCAGCTCAGGCTCCTTCGGCATTTTTATGATGGTCTGGGGCATTTTGCTGGCCTCCGTCGGCGTGCCTTTGCTGACCTATTTTTTCGGCAAACGCTGGTACTGCTCCTGGGTCTGCGGCTGTGGCGGACTGGCAGAGACCCTGGGCGACCCTTATCGCCAGCTCAGCGACAAATCCGTAACGTCCTGGAAAATAGAGCGTTATCTCATTCATGGCGTACTCGCATTTGCTGTGATTATGACCGGAATGACACTCTATACCTATTTCAGCGGGCAGTCAAATGTGCTGGGGCTTAATACCTTCGATGTGCGTACATGGTATGGCTTCGGGATCAGCTCGATATTTTCAGGTGTGGTAGGGACTGGCTTTTACCCGCTGATGGGAGGCCGGGTCTGGTGTCGGTTTGGCTGCCCGCTGGCGGCATATCTCGGTCTGGTACAGCGCTTTCAGTCGCGCTTCCGCATCACCACCAACGGCGGTCAGTGTATTTCCTGCGGCAACTGCTCCACCTATTGCGAAATGGGGATAGATGTAAGGGCCTATGCGCAGCGGGGGCAAAACATCGTCCGGTCCTCCTGTGTCGGCTGCGGTGTCTGTGCTGCTGTTTGCCCCCGCGGTGTGCTTCGCCTCGAAAATGGTCCCGATACCGGAAATACCCGTATGGAAACCGCTCTGTATTAAGGGCTAAGGCTGTGTTCCTTTCAGTTTGCGAATAGCATCGGCCTCGGCCACATTCCACGAAAGCCAGCCTTTTTGCTCCCATGCCTGCTGAAACGCACTGATCCGGTTGCGCAGCACCATCTGCTCAGGCGAGTAATCGGGCGCAACGGCACCGTGGGCAAATACCTCATCATATTGCAGCAGCACCGGCAGGGCTTTGTCGCTCAGTTCCAGCAGGTAATAGCGGTCCACGGTCTTTGTCCGGGCATGCACACCGAGGTTATATTGAGCGATCGCCACATCCCAGTTGACCAGACTCAGCAGCAGTCCCACCCCATACACCGCCCAGCTATTGGTGCGGAAAATGTACGAGCCGGACATGCGGTCGCGGATTTTCAGCAACAGCGTAGCCAAGCCAAACACCACCAGCAGCAGGAAAAAAATCACCCCGATGCGCTTGTAGGCCAGGCCGTGGGCAGAAATGTAGTGGTAATTGCGGATCGCAACCGAACAGGTCAGCACCACATTCTGAAGAATCCAGAGATAGGAGAGTTTTTTCAGCCAGCCCGATGGAAAAAAGAAATTCTGGTTGCCCCGGAAAAAATACAGCATGATCCCCATCGAGAGTAAAATGCTGAATACCAGGTACCAGGTGCCTTCGTGGACAAACTGTGAAAGATTCAGCTCCGGGCTGGGGTGAAAACCGAACCATATCCCCTTGATGTCCAGCACATTGTTAAGCAGCAGCAGCACATTGACCATGCCCATCAGCATCACGCCTGTGAAGTACTCCTTCCGGAGACCCGTTGCGGAAAACACAGCCTTCAGCTTGCTGCGGGTGTGGATGCGCTCCAGTTGATCGGGATACATCCCCTCTTTGGCCAGCAGCCCTGGCCGCCGCGCATGGTAAAGCGCCCCCATCGTGAGCACGAGACCACTCAGATAAAAGAGTATATCGGGGATAGAGAGATTTTGCAGCAGGAACAAGACACCCTCCAGGCTCTTGTTGATCAGGTCCGAAAACAGCGGATTGGCCAGGTAAAAGAGGGTGAAAAACAG
>RDXT01000651.1 GCA_004292985.1 Bacteroidota bacterium | reverse complement strand
TGCCCGCACCGGAAAGATGCCTACTACGTTACATTTTGAATTGTCGAATATTTGCAACCTGGAATGCACCATGTGCTCAGGCTTTTTCTCCTCCAGCATTCGCAAAAACCGGGAAAACCTGCCCGCCCTGCCTCAGCTATACGATTCTGCCTTTGTGGAGCAATTGCGCCCCTATTTGCCGGGCCTCAATACAGTGAAGTTTTTTGGCGGCGAGCCGTTTCTGATTCCCATTTACCACGAAATCTGGGACGCACTCTGCGACCTGAACCCCCGCGCCGAGGTGCAAATCACCACCAATGGCACGGTTTATAACGAGAAGGTAAAGCGGTATTTAGAAAAACTGAATACCTATATGATTGTCTCCATCGATTCTTTTGTAAAAGAAACATACGAGACCATCCGCATCAACGCCAAGTACGAGCGGGTGATGGAAAACCTGATGAAATTCAGTGATTATGCCCGCTCGCGGGGCAAGCACATCAGCGTAGCGGTATGCCCCATTACCACCAACGCCATGGAAATGCCGGATATGGTTCGGCTTTGTAATAAAAATAAGATACGAATATTTTTCAATACCGTTTCTTATCCGCTGAATCTTTGCATCAAAAACCTGCCTGTGCCCGATATCGCCGCAATTCTGTTGGCATACGAGCAGGCCATATTCGACCCTGTTGCCTCTGCCGATAACATCGCCCGCGAAAATCTGGCCACTTTTGAGAGCCTGATTGCCCAGGTGCGGGCCTGGAAACAGATGGCCGAGACCCAGCTCGATCAGGAATACGTACAAGTGGCAGTGCAGCGCCTGCAAGCGGAAATCTTGCACGAAGAAACGCCCGATACAGCCATGGCACAAGTGCTGTTTGCCATCGGCAAGGACGTTGCCCAGGGCGGCGGTAAGCACCTGGAACCCCTGCACGCGCTCCACGCACAGGCAGAATCCTCTGGGGCCTATGGTATTTCGTACCTTGAAACAATGGCGCGGCTTACGACCCGGTCCCGGCAACTGCCTGGTGCGCACAATGAACGCCTGCAACAGGCAATCCAGCAGCTCATTGCCTACTGCGAGGCCGGACAGCACTGGGAGGCTTTTGCGGAAATCACCCTGCATACAGCCCCCAACGCCTTAATGCCCAAAATCTTACAGGCTGCTGACTTGTCGCCTGCAGAGATCTGGCAGGCCATTGCTGCTTAACTTCGTCAACTTACGCCCTTGCTTATGTCGCTTCAACCGCTTCGGTCTTTGGCTCCCACTTTCCGCCTGCGCGAATGGTTTCGGGCGCGGGCATTGCTGCTGCTGGCGCTGGCCGCCTGGGCCTATGGCACCAGCGCAGCTCCGGTTGCGTCGTTGTGGGGCTTGCTGGCGGTGTGGCTGCTGTCGTATCTGGGGCTGGGCAGTTTTGGCTATTTTGTAAACGATTGTTTCGACATCGCGCAGGATCTGGCAGCGGGCAAGCGCAACCGGGTGGCATTTTTCTCGCCCCTGGCCCGTGCTGGCATTGTGTTGGCGCTGCTGGCGCTGGCCTTTTCGCCGTGGGCACTGCTCCCCTGGCAGCCATGGGTGTCTGCCCTGCTGCTGGTGCAGGCGCTGCTGCTATGTGTATATGCCATTCCGCCATTTCGCCTCAAAAGCCGGGCTGCGGGGCTGGTCGCCGATGCTTTATATGCTTTTGTGCTACCTGCTGGCATCACGGTGGCAGCCTTTGGCATGGCTCCGGCAACACACAATGCCCTGATGCTGTGCGCATTGGGTTGTGCCCTCTTCCTCACGGGGCTGCGCAATATCCTGCTGCACCACCTTCGCGACCGCGAGGCCGACGCCGTTCCCGGCAGTGACACCTACAACCTGGCCCTGCGCCTGCCCGTGGCCCTGCTGGAGCGTCGTATCTGCACCCGCCTCATTCCGCTGGAGCTGGTCTGCTGGCTGGCCGCTATGCTCAGCCTGGGTAGAGAAGGGGCACCCGCTGCTGCTATTGCTGGAATATATCTTGTTCAGATGGTTCGGAAAATGAACCTCACAGACCCCGCATGGCTCAACCCATTGCACGATACCTGGTTGCCCCTCGCACTGGGCGGCATGATGTTTTTCCTGCATCCTGCCACGCTGTGGCCGTTGCTGCTGGCTTTTTTGCCGATGGTGCCGTGGCTGCTGCTATTTCGACTGGGGAGGGATGTGCGAAACCGCGCATGGCTCCCGGTCTGGCTTTTTGTGCGATACCTGCTATGGGACAAATGCTGGCATCGCGGGGTGTTGCCTTTGTGGTATCGCATCCTGGCCACGCCCCTGGGCAAACCCTATTACTTCCTCTATAACCTTCTGCGAAGAAAATGATCATCTCGGAAGACAATCGCATTGTTCACGGTTTGTGGATTGGTGGGGACCTTTCTCCGCTCGAGATCCTGACTATCAAAAGCTTTCAGGCCCATGGTCATATTTTCATTCTCTGGACGTATGATGGAATAAAGACTCCGTTGCCCGAAGGAACGGTTCTCCGCGATGCTAACGAAGTCTTAGACCGCTCCCATATTTTTTCCTACAAGCACGTGAACGAATGGGGCCACGGGCGCGGCAGCTATGCCGGATTCTCAGATATTTTCAGGTACAAACTCTTGTACGAACATGGAGGATGGTGGACAGACATGGACATCACCTGCCTTCAACCCCTTCTGTTTAGCACACCTTATGTCTTTCGCAACCATGATGTGCTGCAAATTGTAGGAAATCTGCTGAAGTGCCCGCCCAAATCGGAACTGATGAAAGCCTGCTTTGAGCGGGGCGTGCGCGAAGTAAACGCCGACAATACCTATTGGCTGAAACCCGTTGAAATCCTGAATGAAGAAATTGTAAGACTTCACTTAACACACTTTATTCACCATCACATCACAAATGATGATAAATGGGATTTAATTGTTAATTATATAAAATATGGCACCGAAATTCCTCAAACCTGGTATGCAATTCACTGGATGAATGAAATGTGGCGCACCAATAACCTGCCTAAAAATAAATGCTTTACGGGTTCATCGCTGGCATTGCTCCATCATAATTACCATAATACGGCTCATATTTTTTATGAGAAAAAGAAAAACCCGGAAAGCATACGTATGAAAGCAGTAAAAACTGGCGTAAAAAGAAAAATAAAAGACATTATTATTTATTTATTCAGGAAAATAGGTAAATACGATCAGCTCAAAAAATCACAATTTTTGTTCCATTACTACCGGAAAAACAGAAACATACTTCGATACGATATTTCCATGAAACTCAATAAGAACAAGGCATTTTTGAGGGTGAAGCCTTTGTTTTCTTTTTTATACAGAATGGTAAAACCAAGACCCTGAAGGGTTCTCTGCCGGGAACAGGTTGCCGCGGCGGGTATGGCGCTGCGGGGGGGGTTCATGCCCAGGAAACCTTATAGCAAGTTTTACGTTATGGGTATATTTACTATCTACTATGAAAGTATTACTACCTATTACGCTGCTTAGCCTGGCCTTGCTGCTCTCCTGCGGCGAGGCCCGCGTGGTCCGCTTCCAGACCGGGGAGCTGGCCCTGACCGCCGAAGGGCCGCTGTTTGAGGGCTCCAACACCCTTACCGCTACGTACACACCTGCGCTGGAGGCCTTTCTGAAAGCCCAGGGCGCCTCGCTGGCCGATCTCCAGGAGGCCCGTCTGGTGCGCGCCTCGCTCAGTGCCGCAGACGACAGCACGCTTGCCCTCATCAACCAGGTCACCCTCTCGATGGTCGCCGACCAGGCCGAAATGCAGGAGCTGGCCGTGCTCAATCCCCTGCCGCAGGGGGTGAAAGCTATCGAGCTGGGCATTGCACAGGACCAGAAGACGGTGGCAGACTTTCTCCGCCAGGCCTCCTGCACCTTCGTCGCCGACGCCAATCTGCTGCGCGACCTCAATGCCAACCTCACTCTCACCGGTACATTCGAATTTGACCTCACCCTCCAATAATTCCTATCATTATGCTTCTCCGCATTACTTTTTGGGCTGCTCTCGTGCTCACGTTCAGCCTGCACCTCCATGCTCAGGATGCCAAAGCCGACAAACTCGTCGGCGTATGGGAGCCCAGCAATGGTAAGGCCCGCGTCAAAGTCGAGAAAATCGGCACCAAATATTATGGCAAAATCGTCTGGCTGCGCGAGCCCATTGATCCCAACACGGGCGCAGCCAAGGTGGATAAGAACAACCCCGACGAATCAATGCGCACCGTCCCTCTCAAGGGCTACCGCATGCTGAAGGACTTCACCTATGCCGGCAACGGCGAGTGGACAGAGGGCACTATCTACGACCCCGAGAGCGGCAGCACCTACAACTGCGTCATCAAGCTCAAGGACGACAATACCCTCGATATCCGGGGCTATGTGGGCGTGAAGGCCCTGGGCCGTACCGATGTATGGAAACGCCTGCAGATCCAGTAAGCCATGCGCAGCACTCTATTCCTGGGCCGGATCCTGGCTGTGTGCGGGATCCTGGCCACCTTCATCCCCCTCCGCGCACAGGAGCCCGATAGCCTGGGCACTGCGGAGGAAGAGGAGGACTACAGTATGTATGACGACGTGGTGTTTGCCGATTCAGGCACGACCCGCTATTGCAGCCCCAAGATCTTCGACCTGAGCCCGCAGCGGTTCATCTCCATCGGCTGGGACTATCAGCGCCCCTTTAATATCACAGCCTCCCCCATTGGCACCTATGCCGAGGGTGCTGAGCCTGCCCCTGCCGAATCGGGCCGCGCCGGCTATACCGGTGGCCTGCGCCTGGGGGCCAACATCCCGGTGATCTCCCGCAACAGCTTCGTCTGGCAGGTCGGTGCGAGTTTCTGGGACATCCGCTACGCGTTCCAGAACATTGAGGATGAGCCGGGCGCTGCCGGGCTGCTGGATATCCTGGATGAGCGCGGCCTCCGCACGATCGGCCTGAATACCACGATCTTCAAGCCGCTGAATGAGAAGAACTTCATCCTCATCCAGGCCAATGCTGACCTGAGCGGCGATTACCGCCTGCCGCAGTTCCAGTCGCTGCGCTACGTGCGCTACTCGCTGGCCGCGCTCTGGGGCCGCCGGCCCAGCGACCGGCTGATGTGGGGCATCGGCGCAGCCCGCACCTACCGCGTGGGAGAGATGAACTACATCCCGGTGGTGCTCTACAACTACACGGCGCCAAGCCGCAAGTGGGGCACGGAGATTCTTTTCCCTGCGCGGGCGCATGTGCGGCGCAATTTTTCGCCGCGCAGCATCCTGCTGGCAGGCTACGAGCTGGAAGGCCAGAGCTACCGCCTGAACACCCTCTCCGACGAGACCCGGAGCCTGGAGATCCGCCGGGGCGAGCTGCGCGCCCGCCTCGACTACCAGTTCCAGCTGGTGGGGTTTGTGTGGGCCTCCGTGCAGATGGGCTGGCGCTACAACTGGTCCTTTAATGCCGATTACCTTGAAGACAAGGGGCAGGAATTCTTCCGCGGTTTCTTCGGCGACCAGCCCTTTGCCATGCTCAATGAGCTGGGCAATCCGATCTACCTGCAGGCAGGCATCCATCTGGTGAGCCCCTAACTGGTTCATATACAGACTCCTGACTGGACATCCTGAGCTGGCCGCAGCGCACACGCGCTGCGGCTTTTTGTTTGGTGGATATATGGCAGAGGGCTATACTTGCAGTATGTACACTTTTATGACGGTAGCTATGCATGTCATTAAAAAATATTCAGTTGTAATTTGCCTGGTCATTTCTGCAATTTTGATGGTAATAGCCACCTCAATGTATCCTGGCGGTTCATTGGCTGACAAAAATTCTATAGGGTTTGACTGGTCAAAAAATTTCTTCAGCAACTTGTTTGCAGCAAAAGCAGTAAACGGATTAGAGAACCCGTCTAACATTTGGGCAATTCTTGGCGTGGCATTCCATTCTGTTGGCTATGGCTTGTTTTTTATCAATATGTCAAAAAAAATCCCTGACAGGCATGCTGCCATTGTCTTAAAGCTGATTGGGTTTGCCAACATCTTATTTAACGTCCTGGTAACGACCCGTCTGCACGATATAATGGTGATCGTATCGGGCTCTTTGACGTTGGTCGGGTTGTTTTACATAACGATATTTATTCAAAAGACAAAACTTCATGTGTTTAAAGTCTGCTGTATTATGTGTATGTTGACTATCTACTATACCTTTTACCTGTACGGCGCAGGCGATTGGGGTCTATTGGCTGTCATGCAGAAAATATCCCTCATCAGCTCAATGTTATTGGTGTTAGGATTAGAATATGTTACCAAAGCGGAGGACTTTAAACACAGTAAACCCGGTGAACCAAAAATACAGGCTACGAATCCCTGAGGGTGGCGAAAAAGGATATACGGATTACCCAACATTACAATGAACATACAGGAGCAAATCAAAAACTACATCGCTTCTCAGCCTGAACCCAAACGTTCAGACATGGAAACGTTGCACCAACGCATACTTCAAGCGTTGCCAAAAAGTAAATTATGGTTTTTAGACGGCAAAGACGCCACAGGGAAAGTGCTTACCAATCCTAATATAGGATATGGACTTCAGACCATAACATACGCTGACGGTACAAGCAAAGAGTTTTATCAAATTGGCATCAGCGCAAACACAGTGGGAATATCTGTGTATATTATGGGAATTGAAGACAAAAAGTATTTACCCGAAACCTATGGAAAAACAATAGGGAAAGCAAGTGTAACGGGTTATTGCATTAAGTTCAAAGCGCTAAAAGACATACATATTGACCTGCTTGAAAAGGCCATGCTCGATGGGGTTGCGCAAACAACTTAATCTCTCAATACCAAAACCACTTAGTTCCTTAATAAATTATGTTAAAATCATTACAGGCCACAAAAAACCCTTTGTCAAAAACTGAAAAGCAATTACAAACCTTGTCTGAGGGGATTTTTGCCGATGGTTCTTTGCCTACTTTCGCCGATAAAATTAAAAAACAAAAT
>RDXT01000650.1 GCA_004292985.1 Bacteroidota bacterium | reverse complement strand
GCCCAGACCCATTTTTCCGTATTTTCAGAAGAGAGGTTTGTGAAGGTAACCTTATCCCCTGCGCAGACAGAAGAGTCCGACGCAGCAAAATGAGCCTGCGGTGCCTGGGCATTCGAAGCGAATACGCGGATATTATCTAAATAGAGGTCGTTGCCATTGCCATTAAAATTGACGAAAGCCACCTGCACAAAAGGCTCCCCGTCATAGGAGGAGAGGTCAATGGTTTCGGTGCGCCATTCCGTTTCAATGGGGATAAATGTTTGGGTATAAGGTTCTGCCGTAGCCAGTTCGCGCCCGCCCCGGTAGTATATATTGCGAAACTCGGCTCCGCATCCGGCGGCGACAAAAACGCCCAGGGTATCGGAGTAGGTGTCGTCAAAGGGTGAATAAGCCACCTGAAAAGAGAGTGCGGAGTTCGCCCCGGAGGAAAGATCCAGCGCAGGCGTAATGATCCAGTCGGTGCTGTTGCGTAGGGTATTGTCAAAGTTGGCGATCCGGAGCGCGCCTCTTCCCTGGCCGAAGCCACTCACCCTGCTGCTGGGTTCCCAGGTAGCGTCACGGTCTGCATTCACCACCCGCATGCCCATCGCGGGAAAAACGGTATTGTCTTCAAAATCAGCGATAAACGGAATCGCTTCGCCCCGCTCTTTGACCGTAATGTACCCCAGTTGCTCTTCGGTGCGGGCACCTGCGGCATTGGTAACGGTAAGCCGTACGGGATACGTACCTCCTTTGCGATAGATCACTTCGGGGTTTTGCTGGTCGGAAACTTCAGGCTTTCCACCGGGAAAAGACCAGAGCCATTCTTCAGGCGAGCCTTTTGAGCGGTCGCTGAACCGCACCTTGAGGGGGCCGCATCCGGTAGTTACATCGGAGGTAAATGCAGGCGCAGGTGCCTCGGCGACCGTCTGGCAAACGGGAGAGTCGAGCAGGCTCCGGCGGCGCGGACTGTTTTCCAGCACGGCAATCATCCGCTGTTTCTGGTTCAGCGTGAAGAGGTTCATGCAGGCGTCGTCGGTATAGTCCATGTAGTTCTGGATCATGGCATTCGCACCGTCGCATCCGAGTTTCCCATCGGGACAGGCCTGGCTGGGGCCATCGGTGCGGGGCGTATCGTCGCAATAATCCTCGGCGCAGTCTGCATCGCCCCAGGTATGGCGCAGGCCCAGCCAGTGGCCGATTTCGTGGGTGGCAGTGCGGCCTTTGTGAAAGGGTTCGGCTACGGTTCCTACGGTTCCGAAGGCATTGTAACTGATCACAACGCCGTCGGTGGTGGCGAGGGTCGAGCTGGCCGGGATGCCCGAAAGGCCGGAGGACATCGGAAACTGGGCAAAACCCAGGATGCCGCCTGCCAGGTTGCAGACCCAGATATTCATGTATTTATTCGGGTCCCAGCCCGTCTGCCGCTTGATTGTCTCGTTGACAAAACGCTCACTGAAAGGCGCTCCGGGCATAGAAACACGGTTGATACCATTGCTGGGTCTGCCGGAGGGGTCTATGGACGCGAGGCAAAACTCGATGTCGGTGTCTGTGGCCAGACCTGCGAATGCCTGGGGCGTTCTGTCCTGGTCCGGATTACGGCGGCGGTAGTCTTCATTCAGTACCCGGATCTGCGAATAGACCTGCTCATCAGTGATATTTTCGACGGGGTTGCTGTAAATGACATGTACCACCACAGGGATGGTATATATTTTTTTGCCGCTGCGGCGCACACTGCGCGTTTGCTGCATGCGGGTAACCGAGGAGTCGAGCCATTGCTCAAAGTGGTCCGTGCTTTCACGGGTGCCGGCATCCTCCATTCCCCGTGTTTTTTCCACTTCCACGGTACCGCATTTCCGCTCGCGGGGAGCCAGTGCGCGTACGCGGGGATTCAATTTATCGTAGTCGTATTCAGCTTCTTTTTGCAGACTCGCGCTTTCGGGCGTTTTCAGGCTCAGCGTGCGGGTATCGTTTCCGCCATAGGCGGCTGGCGTCTGTGCAGGCTGTGCCCATACAGGAGCGGCAGCACATACATATGCCAGAATGAACAAGAGATGTTTCATAGAGAGGAAGGTAGAGAGTTGTGCTATAATGTAAATAAAGGAATTATTGCAAAACGGCAAATCACTGCTGCAAAATACACGGGATTGTACAATTCCTGTAATAAATTAGTTTTTGGATATAAAATACGGTAAAATTTGACTGGCGGGCACTGTTTTTCCGCTATACGTGTGCCTCGAGCATCTCCGCAATCTCGCGGATACGGCTTTCCTGGGTTTCGCGGAGGCGGTTTATCGCCATTTCCAGGGGGCTGATGCCTTCGCTGTCGGGCAGCAGGGGGTTGGCATGGTACTCCAGCAGCAGTTGCACCATGTCTTCGCGGCGGTCTGAGACGGCATAATGCAGGGGAGACCGCAGCTGATAGATGCCTGTGGCACGCAGGTCGGGATTGGCACCTTGTTCGAGCAGAAACTGAAGCAGGGGCAGATGTCCGTTGTAAACGGCCCAGTGGATGGCCCCCAGGCCGCCGCCAATGGGAAGCTGGTCTATGCGCGCACCCCGCGCCAGAAGCACGGCCATCAGGTCCACATCTCCAAAATAGGCCGCCAGGTGAATGGCAGACCTGCCCCGGCTGTCTCCGGCTTTTACGACCGCATCGGTGCGGCCTCCCCGCCGGATCAGGCGGAGGCAAAAATCGGCAAGCCCCTGGTCGCAGGCCACCAGCAGGGGTGTCCAGCCCTCTCTGGCGTCGCAAAAGTTGGTGTCAGCGCCCTGGGATATCAGTCGCTCGGCAAGGGCAATATGTCCGTGATTGATCGCCAGCATGAGCGGGGTCCAGGCCCGCTGCTCCGAAACCGCATCGGGCGGCGCACCTGCCAGCAGCAGTTCTTCGCAGGCTTCTTCATTGCCGTGCATGGCAGCCACATGGAGGGCGGTATTTCCCCAGGCATCGGGGGCGCATACATCTGCCCCGTGGCTCAGCAAAAGGCGGATCATCGCAGGATTTCCCAATGCTGCTGCCGCATGCAGAGCCTGACTCCCGCTTTCATTCCGGGCGTGTACGTCTCCTCCTGCTTCCAGACTCCGGCGCAGCAGAGGATAGTGGTTGGTCAATATGGCCTCAAACAGTGGCTCCTGCACTCCCTGCGTATTTTCCGGAGCAAATTAAGAGCAGAGCACACATATGCAAAACCTTTGTACGGTTTTTTCTGCCAGATTCTTACACCTGCAAGCAGAAGTGCCCCATTTAGCCCATTTCCTTATCCTTCGCTGGTAAAATGAAACTGGATCGAAGGAAAAAGTTCGCGGGTCGAGTTGAGGTCCCAGGCCGAAGTAGCCAGATATACATCGTGTCCAAATTTGTCGGTAGCCATGTTGCGGGCTTTCCTCAGCCGGAATACCTGCAGGTCGGCGGGTTTGTCGGAGGTGATCCAGCAGGCCTTGTACAGGTCGGTCGCTTCGTATCGGCAGGTAGCGCCATATTCGTGTTTGAGGCGGTATTCGAGCACTTCGAGCTGAAGCGCGCCTACGGCTCCCACGATCTTGCGGCCATTGAGTTGCTGGGTAAAAAGCTGCACCACGCCTTCGTCCATCAGTTGCTCCAGTCCCTTGGCCAGTTGCTTGGATTTGAGTGGGTCGGCATTCTCCACGTAGCGGAACAGCTCGGGCGAAAAGCTTGGGATACCTTTAAAATGCAGGCTTTCTCCTTCGGTTAAAGTATCGCCGATGCGGAAGTTACCGGTATCATAGAGGCCCACAATATCTCCCGGCCAGGCGTAGTCAATGATAGACTTTTTGTCAGCCATGAAAGAGGTCGGGGCATTGAACTTCAGTTGTTTGTCTAATCTGACATGAAGGTAGGCCTTGTTTCGCTCAAATGTACCCGAACAGACCCGCAAAAAGGCGATCCGGTTGCGGTGATTGGGGTCCATGTTGGCGTGAATCTTGAACACGAAGCCCGAAAAGACCTCTTCTTCCGGCTCTACCTCGCGCTCTTCGGTCGGGCAGGGCTGAGGCTGAGGAGCGATGGCCACAAAGCAGTCGAGGAGTTCTTTTACCCCGAAGTTGTTGACAGCCGATCCAAAAAATACCGGGGAAATTTTGCCTGCCAGATATGCCTCTTTATCAAAGCTATCGTGCACCCCTTCGATCAGTTCGATGTCTTCGCGGAGTCTGTCGGCTGCGCCGAAGATGTGCTTTTCCAGGTCGGGGCTGCTGAGGTCGTTGAACTGAATAATATCTTCCTCCGATTGTTTTCCGTGGGGGGAAAACAGGACCAGGTTGCGTTCGAAGAGGTTATATACGCCCCGGAAGGTTTTTCCCATACCGATGGGCCAGCTCAGAGGCTGCACGTGGAGGTGGAGTTTTTTCTCGATTTCCTCGATCAGGTCGAAGGGGTCGAGGGCTTCACGGTCCATTTTATTGATAAATACGATCACAGGCGTATCGCGGCGGCGGCATACCTCGACCAGCTTTTCGGTCTGGGTTTCCACGCCTTTGGCTGCGTCCACCACTACGATTACGCTGTCCACCGCAGTGAGGGTGCGGTAGGTGTCTTCGGCAAAGTCCTGGTGACCGGGTGTGTCGAGGATGTTGATTTTCAGGTCTTTGTATTCAAATCCCATAACCGAGGTCGCTACGGAGATACCGCGCTGGCGCTCGATTTCCATAAAGTCGGAGACCGTGGCCCGGTTAATTTTATTGGATTTTACCGCTCCTGCGATCTGAATAGCGCCCCCGAAGAGCAGCAGTTTTTCAGTCAGGGTGGTTTTACCGGCATCCGGGTGGGCGATGATGGCAAACGTACGGCGGCGGGAGATTTCTTGTTGCAGTTGCATGCGTGGTGAATTGCCTGAAATGGGCAGGCAAAAGTAAGGAAAATGCCTTAATCTTCTTTCAGGATTGTTGCGGGATACAAAGATACCGGTCCGCTGGACCGGGGGGGCTCACGGGGGGCACGTTGTGCTACAAAGATAGCGGCCCGCTGGGCCGCGCCTTTCAGGCAGGGAAGCAAAAGCGCAGCCTGTAGGCAGCGATTATTGCAGAAACAAGTAGAAGTGAGCGTAGCGCGGCCCGTAGGGCAGCTATCTTTGTAGAATACATGGCGATATACGCGAAGCGGCGGCCCGGCGGGCCGTTATCTTTGTAGAAATCGCAGATATGAGCGAAGCTGCGCTCCAGCGGAGCGCTATCTCGCAACCCGGCAAAAAAAAATCCCGCTCATTGAGCGGGATTCTAAGATAATATCTTCTTGCTTACTTCATGCTGCCACCTGTGCCGGAGAAGTTGCTGTTGTACAGACGATACAGACCATCTACCTTAGGCACAACGATAAATTCGGTGCGGCGGTTTTTGTTCTGTCCTTCTTCGGTTTCGTTGGAAGCGATCGGCTGGGTTTCACCTTTGCCGGAAGCCGTCAGACGGGTAGGGTCAACACCTGCTTTTTCCAGGTCACGAACCACAGCCAGCGAACGTGCCACAGAAAGGCTCCAGTTGTCTGGGAACTGCTTCTTGTGAACTTCGATGGGCACATTGTCTGTGTGACCTTCTACCAGGATGTTGAGGCCCGGGTTGCGCTTGATGACTTCAGCCAGTTTGGTGATGACGTCGCCCGAAGAAGCAGCCAGTTTGGCGCTGCCGGGTTCATACAAAACGGCGTTGGACAGCGTGATGTAGAGCTTGCCATTGCGTTCTTCTACCGTGACATCTTTGGAGTCATAGGTTTGAAACACTTCACGGATGGCATTCTGGAGGGCACCAATTTTTTGGTTTCCTTCCTTGATCTGTTCGCTGACCTTAATCAGCTCATCCTGCTTCATGTTCAGGTTGCTCTGAAGCTTGTCAGCGTCAGCCTTCAGTTTGTCATTTTCAGCTTGCGAAGCAGCGATCTGACTTTCGAGAGCACTTTTTTCGGCAGCGGCGCGGGTAAGAGCTTCCTGGTATTTCTTCTTGGAAACACAGGCAGGCAAGGCTAATACGGCCACCACCATGATCATTAAGCGGGTCGCAGAAAGCGTAAATTTCATGATAGGTTCGAATTGGTAATCCTGAAAAACTATTGCAACCAGGCGTATTTATCCCAGTTTCCTGCTGCATAGTTATTGATACTTCTTTAAATAAACAAATCCGTGCTATGCGGAAGGGCGTATAGTATGGAAATTGGTAAAATTTTTCACGGCGAACTTCAATATATGGCACATTGAGCTATTCTTCGTATAGTATCTGTTTTTACGCAAATTTTCGCATAAGAGTTGCCCTTCTCCGTCTTTAACCTCAGATTTGCACCTATGGCTAAGAATGGACAGCATCGCTTCAGCGGTGAAGACGAAGAATCTCTGAAAAAACCCGTAAACCGGGACGGACTGAGGGAGCTTGCAGGCATTTTCCGCTTTGTGCTGCCCTACAGGCTGTACTTTATTGCCGGACTCCTCTTTTTGCTGCTCTCAACCGGAGCGACCCTCACCTTCCCATACTTTCTGGGTAAACTGGTAGATGCAGCCGTGCCCGGACTCAGTGAGCAGCTCCAGGTGCCCGGCGCACCCTCACGCACCTTTTCGGCCCAGGGCCCTGAATGGCTCAACAGCCTCAGCGTGAACCAGACGGCCCTCGTGCTGGCAGCCATTCTCCTGATACAGGGCATTTTTGCCTTTATGCGCGTGTTTCTCTTCGCCCAGGTGAGCGAAAGGGCGATGGCCGATATCCGCCGCTCGCTTTACAGTCGCCTGATCGCCCTGCCGATGTATTATTTCGAGCAGCGAAGGGTAGGGGAGCTGACCAGCCGCCTGTCTTCGGACGTAACCCAGCTTCAGGATGTACTGTCCTTTACCCTCGCCGAACTGGTGCGGCAGGTGCTGACCCTGGTGATCGGTGTGCTGATCATGGTAACGGTGATTTCGGGCAAACTGACGCTCTTTATGATCTCGACCTTTCCCGTGATCATTATCATCGCCCTGGTCTTTGGCCGGTTTATCCGCAAGCTGTCCAAGCAAACCCAGGACGAACT
>RDXT01000200.1 GCA_004292985.1 Bacteroidota bacterium | reverse complement strand
CGTAGATAATGCCCTGGTAAGCAATCCAGATTTCATCACGATCCTGTCCATTTCGCAGGGCGAGTTGGGAGCGGGTGTAACTTTCCATAGGGTATAGCCTGCTGCTCAGGTGGTTTTGGAGGCTTCTGGCTGTGTTTTGCCTCCCAACTGCCAGATAAAAATTCCCAGAAACAGGATCGCAAAAACACCATGTACAACAACGATCGGCAGACCCACCAGACCATTCATATTATTGATAAACTGCACAATGGTCATGCCGATGTGGAAAATGGTGAGCGTGCCCGATGAGATGTAATAGACGCTGGAGTTGAGCGGGCGCATAATCACATAGGCAGAAAGCATGCCGACCGAAATAGCGGCCACCCCAAAAGAGCGGAGAATGGAGTAGGTAAGTTCCACCAGTTTCTGAGGTTCGGTAAACTGGCCCAGATCTGTCAGGATCAGCGTAGGGACCGCAAGAAGGATGATTCCCACCGCAATTTCGAACAGCGTATGGAGGGCTAAGAGGATTTTGTACAACATGGAAGCAGGGATTTGGAGGTATGTGCGCTAAAGATGCGACTTTTCCCCTACATGTGCAGCATACAAAGCCTGTGAAAACCAGAGAAATTCATTCAGAAAGCTATCCGCACCCTCCTTAATCCCTGGCATGGCAGGCTGATTTTGCTCATCGAAGGCCTCTTTGGCAAAAGGAACCAGCATTTTGACCGGGCAGGGATACGCGCCCAGCGAGAGAATGAGGTGCTGCATCTCCACCGAGGCATTGATGCCCCCCATCCGGCCTGCGCCAACCGCCACAACCCCAATGGGCTTGCGCTTAAACTCTTTCCAGAAGTGGTCTATCGCGTTTTTAAGTACGCCGGTGTAGCTACCATGATATTCGGGTGAAATAAAGATCAGCGCGTCGGCATCTGTCAGCGCACGGCTGAAAAAAACCAGGTTCGGGTCCGGCGAAGCCTGCTGTGCCCAGCGGTTTTCGAGCTGAGGCAGAGGATATTGAGCCAGGTCGAGCAATACAGGCTGCACTTCCGGGATTTCCGAAAGGCGCTCCATAAGGTAGTGTGCCGGGCGGTCGCTGCGCCGTCCTTGCCGGATGCTACCGAGTAGCAACGTAATATTCATACTGATCCTAAACGGGCATCTTGGGTGAATGTTTATGCTTATGCGCGTAAGGTGTATTTTACCAGGGCTTCGGCGCAGGCCTGCCCGTCGAGGGCGGCGGAAATAATGCCTCCGGCATAGCCCGCCCCTTCACCGCAGGGATAGAGGCCAGCCACCTGCGGGTGCATCAGGGTCTCCGCATCGCGGGGGATACGCACAGGCGAGGACGTGCGCGACTCAGTAGCCACTACCACCGCTTCTTCGGTCAGATAGCCCTTCATCATTTGCCCAAACTGCCGGAAACCCTCTTTCAGCCGCTTGTGGACAAAGGGAGGAAGCACAGCAGCCAGATCCGCCGGAGCGATCCCCGGCAGATAAGAGCAGCCGGGAAGGGTAGGGGAGATGCGGCCTCTCACAAAGTCGGTGAGCCGCTGGGCAGGTGCGACCTGTTTGCCACCACCAGCCCGGAATGCTGCCTGCTCGACCTGCTGCTGAAAATAAAGACCATCTAAAGGCCCTGCTTCTTTTCGCCCAAAGTCTGCAGCGCTGATTTCCGTAACCATACCTGAATTGGCAAAAGGGCTGTTGCGTTTGGAGGGCGACCAGCCATTGACGACCACTTCCCCTTCCGCTGTTGCTGCCGGACAAATGATTCCCCCCGGACACATACAAAACGAATACACGCCCTTCCCTTCGACCTGGCGCACCAGCGAATAGGCCGCGGCGGGCAAAAA
>RDXT01000199.1 GCA_004292985.1 Bacteroidota bacterium | reverse complement strand
ATCCGGTGCAGCGCCGCTACCGAAAAGGTCAGGTGCTCCACCGGATACCAGGTGAAAATGCTGTTGATGATATGGGTGCGGTCATTGATCGAAGGACCCCATTCTGCCTCGAAATTATTGGCGTCCATCGCGCGGAAGTTGATGTCCTCGGTGTTGTTTTCGAGCCGCGACAGGGTATAGATCAGTCGGAAGGCGTAGTTGTCGCCGCCGCGCTCCTTTTGCAGGTTCACGCTGGCAGCCCAGTAGCGGGACTCGCCGCCCGATTCGGACATGACCACGTTGCGGGCAATGCCTGTTACGGTATCTCCGCCGATGAGGGCATAATTGCCATAGATCGGCACCGGACGGCTGAGATCGGCAGCGCCACCCGAACGAACGACCACGCTGTTTTCATCCGTCACAGGATAGGCCGAAGGCGAATTGAGGTTGCGCAGGCGGAAGAGATTGTAAGAGCGGTTGTGCATCAGGTCCACATAAAATAATAAGTTGTCATTCACCTGGCGCTGAATGCCAAGGGTAAACTGGTGCGTTACGGGGTTCTGGTAGCCGTTGGGATTCAGGATGCGGCGCTCATTGCTGAAGGCCCCTGCGCGCTGTTCCTGAAGCGAAGCCGCCGAAGGCCCTTGCAGATACGGAACATTGCTGAGGCTGGCAGAGAGGTTTCCGTCGAAGGTAATGGCTTCTATATCAGTATCTTCAGGCAATACACCCACGCGCACGAGTTCCTGAAGCTGGGTTTTGTAGTCCGCATCGGTGGTATTTTGCTGGAGCGCGTCGCTGTAAATGGCATACAGGATTTTGTCGTAAAACATCCCGTATCCCCCGCGGAGGGTGTTGCGGCTGTTGATCCGGTAGTTGAAACTCAGGCGGGGCGCGAGGTTGTTGAGGTCGCCCTGCGCATTTCCTCCCTGCGAGAGGTTGTCATAATCGTAGCGCAGGCCGACGTTCAGGTTCAGGCGGCTGCCTGCCGAAAACTGGTCCTCGATATAGGCGCTGAAAATATTCTGGCGCTTGCCGAAGGTATTGGGTCGCAGCTCGATGTTATAGTTAAGTACCTGAGCATCAGCCGGAATGTCGTTTACATCCAGCGCCGAACCGAAGCCTTTTAATCCATTTACCTGATCCTGGGTGAGTTTTACGGTATAGTTTCCGTTGGGATTGCCGCCGCCTGCCAGCAGGTGATCTGCCGAGATCAGTTCGAGGCCCGCTTTTACAGTGTGTTTGCCGAGAAAAAAGCTGAGTTTCTGCTGGGTCTGAAGGGTGTTTTCGGTGGCGTCGAACACATATCCCGGATGTCCAAGTACAGCAAGGGTCTGATTATCAGGGCCTAATACTGATACCTGCGGGCTTTCGGGATTGGCGGCGCGGCCATAGTTCCAGCGGAAGCGGCTAAACTGGTAGTTGCTTTCAAATAAAAACTGGTCGCCGATGTAGATGTTTTTCAGCGCCGCCAGCAGCGAATTGCGGTCCTGGCTGTTGCCCGAAGATGGGAAACTAAGCCCGCCGTCGAGTCCGCCGCCCTGGCGTTCGATATTGACCAGTCCGCCGTTTACCCGCAGCGAAGAGCGGAAATGATCGTTCCAGTGCTGGTCAATTTTGGCGCTGAGATAGGTAAAGCGGTTTTCGCCCCGCACGGTTTCGTTGATCCCCAGTTCGGGGGAGCGCAGCAGGTTGTCTTTCAGGTCGAGGGTTTGTTCGGCATTGATATAATAAAAGGTTTTGTTTTGCTTTAAGGCACCCCCAAAAGCGAAGCCCGCCTGGTAGCGCTGAAAACCATCCTTCACAAAGTTGCCGCTGAGGTCGCGCTGGGCATAGAGCGACTTCCCATCAATCGCC
>RDXT01000198.1 GCA_004292985.1 Bacteroidota bacterium | reverse complement strand
ATGCAGTCTGTTCTGACGGATGAATTTGGCCTGACGAACACCCGCCTCATTTTCTCCCAGGAAGAATATGAGCAGCAGCGCGACCAATTCGGACCGAGCTGGCGCAATGCTCCGGGCCTGCTCCGCCAGGCGATCAACACCGTATTAGATGATTATCTGACTCCGATGTCGGTATTTAAGAATGTCGAATTGGTGCATTCGGAGATTTTGCCCGCCAATTTTGCCACCCCGCTGGCCTACCGCGCTGCGATCCGCGAGAAAACCAAATCCTACCTCAGCCAGGGCGGGGAGATCGAGTTCCTGCCGATCGAATTGCCCGACAACAACCCGATAAACGGCGAAACGGTACAGGACAACTGGTTGTTTTTTGTCAATCTGCCCTGGGTCTATGATGTGGGCTTCTGGGTGATGATCCCGCGCAGGCCGGATGATGGTGTGCTGCCGTATGTATATACGTCGGAGTTGTAGGATTGGTCGTTTCGGTTATGGTCGTTTCGGCTTGGCTCAACGGCCGGGAGAAGCGTTGCGGCGACTTTAGTCGCTTCGCAGCATGCATGGCCGGACTACGCGCAGGCCCTCCTGTCCCGCTTGCGGGGCGCACGGGAGCCGAAGTCCGGCTTAACGCTTTAGGTCGTTTCGGCTGCGGTCCTTTCGACACTGCTCAAGGACCGGGGAAGCGTTGCGGCGGCTTTAGTCGCTTCGCTATTTCTCTGAAATCACGCCGGAAACTTGTGTGTCTGAGTGAAAGGAGGGATATTCGTCAGGGCAATGAAAACAGACGCTACGGACAGCAAGCGCCCGCACGGATGTGTTAGTTGCAAACTCACAAACAAAGCAAACAAATGAAATTTGCATACACGATTCTCTACGTAGAAAACGTAACCGAAACCATCGAATTCTACGAAAAAGCCTTCGGGTTTAGCCGAAAATTCATCACACCCGAAATGGATTATGGAGAATTGCTCACAGGAGAAACAAGCATCGCCTTCGCTTCAATGGAATTGGGGAATTCAAACTTCAGGGATGGATTTGAAAAAACTTCACCTTCAAAAAAACCGCCGGGAATAGAGCTGGCTTTTACCACGGAAAACATTGAAACGGACTTTCAGCATGCGCTTGACTCAGGAGCAACGGAATTTGAACCGCTGACAGAAAAACCGTGGGGACAAAAAGTGGGCTACCTGCGGGACATTAACGGCTTTTTAATTGAAATCTGCACCCCTATTGCTCAAAATTAATACCCCGTAACGTAAAACCTCCAATGAAAGAATTCTGGGACAACCGGTACAGCAGGGAAGAATTTGTGTACGGCAAGCTACCCAACGCCTACCTGAAAGAACAATTAGAAAAACTACAGCCCGGAACGATCCTTTTTCCGGCAGAAGGAGAGGGGCGAAATGCGGTGTTTGCAGCCAGCCTGGGCTGGAAGGTCTCGGCATTTGACATCAGCACAGAGGGAAAAAACAAAGCGATGAAACTTGCTACCCAAAACCAGGCTAACATAGATTATCAGGTGGGCGAATTGCAGGATCTGAGGTATGAAGAACAGGCATTTGACGCAATTGCATTTATATATGCACACTTCCCGGCCAACGTAAAATCTTCTTATCACAAAACCATCAGCACCTATCTGCGCAAAGGCGGAATCGTCATCTTTGAAGCCTTCAGCAAAAAACATATTGAATACAATTCCCAAAATGAAAAAGTGGGCGGCCCCAAAGACATCGGAATGCTGTTTTCAATTGACGAAATACGTGCCGACTTCGAATCGTATGAACATATAGAGCTGACAGAAACCGAAATCGAGCTGAGCGAAGGCGCATTTCACAACGGAAGAGGCTCG
>RDXT01000649.1 GCA_004292985.1 Bacteroidota bacterium | reverse complement strand
GCGTTACGGTTCAGCACAGCCACAGGGTTGTTGGTGTTGGTCAGACCAGCACCCTTGCTACCACCATAGCTACCGCCGTTTTCTGGGCCCAGGATGTCAAATACCGGGATGATCTGAGGCATACGCAGAGCGGACATAAATTCACCACCTTCACCACGGGTAGCCCAGCCACCTGAAGTGCGGGAGAAAGATACCAGCACGTTTTCACCTATGGTCAGGCGGTTTCTTACGCGGGTCTCAGAGTTGGCACGGAAGGTATAGCGGTCAAATGCAGTGCTGATGAGCAGACCATCCTGACGGAAGTAGTTCATCGAAACATTGTAACGGCTCAGGCCATTTCCGCCGGAAGCAGATACCTGATAGTTCTGCTGGGGAGCGGAGCGGGTAATCTCATCAATCCAGTCAGTACCAGCCTTGTTGGCCTTCATGATCGGATAGCTCTTGCGGTTGTAGAGAGAAGGATCCACATCGGGGCTTCCTTCGAAACGGCCCGCAGGGAATACATAGTCAGGAAGCACGGGGGTAGCACCGTTGCCATACTGAGGAGAAGAGAGCGCGATACCTGCATTGGCAAAAGACTCCCACAGAAGGTCAGCCAGTCCCTGAGGATCCAGCATTTCTGGGTAGTTATTTGCGCTCTGAACGCCATAATAGGCATCGAAAGAGATGCTTGGCTCACCGATACGGCCTTTTTTGGTCGTTACGATGATTACACCGTTCGCAGCGCGGGCACCGTAGATAGAAGCCGTAGAAGCGTCTTTCAGTACCTGGATGGTTTCGATGTCGTTGGGGTTGATCTCGTTCAGACCATTCTGAGCGGGCACACCGTCAATTACGTAGAGGGGGTTGTTGTTACCGATGGTAGAGAAACCACGGATACGGACCATGGCGTTACCGCCGGGACCGCCTTCGTTTACAACCGTTACACCCGGAGCACGTCCCTGAAGCGCTTGCTCAACACCTGTGGTAGGCACAGCGAGGAGGTCTTTTGCGTCGATGGAGGAAACGGCACCCGTGATGTCTTTACGGGATTGAGCAGTGTAACCTGTGATGATGACTTCTTCGGTAGAAACATCTTCACGCTCGAGGCTCACATCAACACTGCTGCGGCCATTGAGACCCACTTCCTGGTTGAGGAAACCCAGATAAGAAACAACGAGGGTGCTGTTTGCATTAGGAACAGCGATGGTGAAGCGGCCTGCGTCATCCGTGATAACGCCACGTGTGGTGCCTTTTACAAGGACTGTAGCACCTACCAGCGATTCGCCATCGTCAGCAGATGTTACGGTTCCTCTTACAGTCACCTCCTGCCCGAACGCGAGCAGCGGGAACAAAACTGCCATAAGTACAAACAGCTTTGTCAAACCTTGTAGGAGTTTAACCATAGTAGTAATAGTAGTTTGAAAAAAAAGTAAGAAAGAATACAACAGAAACCTGCGTTTCTGAATACGATTTTACAAGCTTTTTTAGACAACTGCAAACGATTACGTACAAGCAACTCGTCTAACGCACAAAAAAATCTTTGGAAACGCTTCCGGAAACGTTATTATTTTTCGTACTACCTCAAAATTGTTCGTGTCGAATTCCGGATAATCAGCGTTGTCTTGAGGATCACCCGCCTGTCCACGGCCACAGACTCTCCATGTTCGATCATCTCCAGCAGGATGTCGGCGGCGGTGCGGCCCATGTCGAAGGCAGGCTGGGCGATGGTGGTCAGCTCAGGCTGGATCAGCGATGCGATGGGGTTGTCGCTGAAGCCAATCAGCGAAATATCATTGGGAACGTGGTAGCGGTATCGCCGGATCACCTTCATGGCTCCGACAATAACTGCATCATTTACCCCCAGCAGGGCATCGGGGTGCTGGGGCTGTGAAAAGAGGATTTCGGCGGCACGGACTCCCGATTCAATTTCAAAATTGGTTTCCACCATCCAGCTTTCGTTCACAGGCAGGTTGTGCTTGCGCAGGGCTGCCTCGAAGCCTTCGCGCCGCAGGCGGCTCACAGAGAGGTAGTCGGGTCCGGCGAGCAGGCCCAGGCGGGTGCAGCCGGTAGATATAAGGTATTCGGTCGCTTCGAAAGCAGACTTAAAATCATCGATCATGACGGTGGGGGCAGCCAGCCGCTCATAGAGACGGTCCAGATAGACCATCGGCAGGTCGCGGTCGCGGGCCTGGTGCAGGTGTGGCAGATACGGATCGGGCTTTTCAATGGCCGGAATGATCAGCAGACCATCTACCCGGATCGAGAGCAGGCCCTCCACATCGAGGCGCTCACGCTCCATATCGTGACGGCTTTCGCAGATAATCACCTGATAATGATTGCGATACGCCACCTCCTGAATGCCGCTGATAATTTCAGAAAAGAAATTGTTGGCGATTTTGGGGACAATCACTCCCAGCAGGCGGGTCCGGCGGTGCACCAGAGCCGAGGCAAAGAGGTTGCGCTGATAATTCATTTCCTGCGCCTGTTTCTGCACAATGGCCCGCGTCTCAGGATGCACATCCGGCATGTCGCGCAAGGCACGTGAAACAGTGGAAACAGAAAAACCCAAAACCCGGGCGATGTCCTTGATCGTAATGTATCCTTTTTTTTCCATCGGGTAACAGCTCTCCCTGCCCTGTTCAATAAACCAATATTGAGTAAAATAAAGAATTTCGCATATACGGTCAAACATTTATCTCGGTTCAGTAGTAAAAAGAGTGAAATCTAACCTCATTATTTGCCCATTCCTGCCTTAGTATTAACCGTTTGGCTCGAACGTTGCTTTAAGATTGATGGCAAATTCTGTATTTTTGCGAAGTTTATTAATTAACCATACCGTTTCATGACCGAGGTAAAAACCCAATACCTGCCGTACAAAGTCAAGGACATCGCCCTCGCCGAGTGGGGCAGAAAAGAAATCCAACTGGCTGAAGCAGAAATGCCCGGCCTGATGGCTATACGCGCAGAGTATGGCCCCAGCAAGCCCCTGAAAGGCGCCCGCGTAGCCGGATGTCTGCACATGACCATTCAAACGGCTGTTCTGATCGAGACTCTGGTCGAGCTCGGCGCAGACGTAACCTGGTCTTCCTGCAATATCTTCTCCACACAGGACCATGCTGCTGCTGCCATCGCTGCTGCCGGCATCCCGGTCTATGCATGGAAAGGTATGTCAAACGAAGAGTTTGACTGGTGTATCGAGCAAACGATTTTCTTCGGTGAAGATCGCAAGCCCCTCAACATGATCCTCGACGATGGTGGCGACCTCACCAACATGGTTCTGGACAAATATCCGGAACTTGTAAAAGAGATCCGCGGTATCAGCGAAGAAACGACCACCGGTGTGCACCGCCTCTATGAGCGTATGCGCGACGGCCGTCTGCCCCTCCCTGCTATCAACATCAACGACTCCGTAACCAAGTCCAAATTTGACAACAAATATGGCTGCAAAGAGTCTCTCGTAGATGCCATCCGCCGCGCTACCGACATCATGATGGCCGGTAAAGTAGCTGTGGTTGCCGGTTATGGTGACGTAGGTAAAGGTTCTGTGGCTTCTCTGCGTGGTGCAGGTGCCCGTGTGATCGTGACCGAAATTGACCCGATCTGCGCGCTCCAGGCTGCTATGGACGGTTTCGCTGTCCGCAAAATGGAAAACGCCATTAAAGAAGCCGACATCATCGTTACCGCTACCGGTAACCTGAACATCGTGCGCAGCGAGCACTTCCTCCAGATGAAGGACAAAGCCATCGTTTGTAACATCGGCCACTTCGACAACGAAATTGACGTTGCATGGCTGAATGAAAACTATGGCCACACCAAAATTGAGATCAAACCTCAGGTGGACCTCTATAATGTAGAAGGCAAGGACATCATCCTGCTGGCCGAAGGCCGTCTGGTGAACCTCGGCTGCGCTACCGGTCACCCATCCTTCGTTATGTCCAACTCTTTCTCCAACCAGGTACTGGCCCAGCTCGAACTGTGGACCAACACCTCGAACTACGAGAACAAAGTATATACCCTGCCTAAGCACCTCGATGAGAAGGTAGCCCGCCTGCACCTGGCCAAAATCGGTGTAGAGCTGGAAGAACTCACTCCGGTACAGGCTGAGTATATCGGCGTAGCACAGGAAGGCCCCTTCAAAGCGGATTACTACCGTTATTGAGAGGTCAATGTATATGACAATGAAAGAGGCCGCCCTATGGGTGGCCTCTTTGTTTTTTATTATCTGCTTTTGTCCCCTTACAACTGCTTCATTGGAGGCTGTGGCGGCTCACAGAAACCCACAACGAGAAGCGCTATTATCAAAGCTGCATAAAGAGGAGTTGTTATAAGATCATTGCATTGTAAGCCTTGTCTGCGCCTCCTTATGCAAAGTATGAGGAGCCAAATCGCCACGCCTAACCATACTGCTATAGCTGCTAATTTCCAAATGACAATGTTGCTAACCACTCCGCGATCTGCCCTGCTCCTCAAAGTTTGAAGTTCTGCCTTATGAGTCTCAATATACGCCTCAGCACCAGCTTCATTATTTGCAACTGCCGCATTAACCGCATTATCAACACTAAGATGTAGTTTCGCTATATCTGCCTGGCTAATCTCATACTCAGTGTTGGCAAGAAGGTTTTTCAATTCGTCTGTGGCATCCTTTAGCTCTTGAACATCCTCAGAAGTCATGACATAAGTCTGCACTTCTGAACGTAGCTCATCAAAAAGAGAATCTAATGCAGATAATTTGGAAAGCCCAAGATTGTTTAAGGCAATTGCTTGGGTCTCTTGGTTTCCTGCCACAAAAAGAAGTTCAGACTCCCCAAAGTTTGCGACTGCATCATTGTAGGATTCAAGAAACGTTGGCATTGTGGGAGGATATCCTTCATTAGAAGACAAAGAAACCATGTCTGAGGCGGCTAACCTCAGTTGTTCTAAATAAGTCATGTTGTATAAATTTAGGGATTAGAAACGAACTTCATGCCTTTTTGAAGGCGGCTTTTGCGGATAAGCTCAGACATCTCATCGGTAGCATACAGAGAAGTAACCTCCATAATTACAGGCTCACCGATCATCCACAAAAATAAAATGCGGGGCTTTATGGCACACCTTACATAATATTCTTTCCCTGGCTCAAGCTTTAGGTTTATCTCATCCTTTCCCAAATCACGAACTTTCATCACATAGTTGCCTGAAGGCAATGTAAGTGTTTGCTGTGAATTGTTTCTGACTTTAATGGAAAGGGAGTCACCTATGTCCACCCGATAGCTCCAAGTGCAGTTATATAACTGAGATGGGCGGTATAGATGTAATTGGGACATCTCGCCACCTGGATAAACGCTGTTGCTTCCTTGTCCGAAGCAAGCCAGGGTTAGAGATAAGGTAATCAGCAGAAAAAGAGTTTTCATACGGCTTTGTGTTAAAATGATGAGCTTTTTTACTCAGTGTAAAGCAAAAAAAAAAAAGCACCTTTGTCAAGTCTTTTTTCTACAAGTGAAATTATTTAACATTGCCTGACTGACAAAAGTCATCCAAGGCATATACCTTACTTCATCTTGCAGGGCCTGGGGGCGGCGTAGCTTTCGGGAAAATGACCCTGAGATGAAAAAGATCCTCTTTCCCACCGATTTTTCACCTGCGGCAAACCAGGCCTTCACCTTTGCGCTGCATCTGGCAGATGAGTTGCAGGCTGAAATCATATTTCTCCACGCCTATAATCTGATGGTAACGGGCGAAATGCTGGCACCTGCCGACTTCCTTCAGTCTGTCAGAGACGAAGAAGAGCTTCGCTCCGTGAAGGAGTTTCAGGCTGCGCAGCAAAGGGCCCTGCAGGAGGCACACAATCCCATAAAAATCACCCCTCTCATCCGCATGGGCTTTGCTTCGGATGTCATCCTGGAGGCCTGCGACCGGGAAAAACCGGACTTTATTGTTATGGGCACCAAAGGAGCCGGCAATGCCCTCGAAACCGTGGTGGGAAGCATCACCACGCAGGTCATGTCGGATTGCAAGCTGCCTGTACTCGCGATTCCGGAAAACGCAGCCTTCCGCGGGCTGAAACGGATTGCCTATGCGACCGATTTCCGGGAAAAAGATGCCCATATCTCTGCCTGGATCGGTAAACTGGTCAAAGGCCTGGATGCAGGGCTGGTGGGCGTGCACATTCACCCCGAAAGCGAAGCGCCTCTGAGCGAAGAAGAAATCGCCTCGCTGACAGCTATGTACCGGAGTGACAGCGGCATTTCAGATATGAGTATGTATGTGCTTATTGATAATGAAATCGAAGAGCGGCTCGAAGCCTTTGTGGAGACCCAGGACATCCACATACTGGCGCTGGCCCGGCGGCAGCGAAATTTCTGGTCGCGGATGTTCGATCCGGGTCTGAGCCGCAGGCTGGCCCTTCATTCTGACAAACCCCTGCTCTCTCTTCCGCTGTGAAATTTTTGGGCAGTGAAGAAAATGCGTATTTTGGACACTGGAAGGCAAATAATTGTTTTTGCCCCTGATATCCGTGTCTCATGCGTCAATTTTTATCCTTTCTGATCCTGCTTTCGCTCTGCCTCTCCGTACATGCCCAGCGTCCGCCCGCGCGCGAGTTTCGCGGTGCCTGGATCGCAACGGTAAAAAACGTGGACTGGCCCTCACGCAGCGGCCTCAGCACCGAAGAGCAGCAGCAGGAACTGACCGAAATGCTGGACCAGTTTCAGTCCTGCGGCATCAATGCGGTCATTTTCCAGGTACGTCCCGCAGGCGATGCCTTTTATGAGTCGTCCTACGAACCCTGGTCCGAATGGCTGACTGGCAGACAGGGGCAGCCGCCTTTTCCGCGCTACGACCCTCTGGAGTGGCTGATTAACGCCTGCCACGCGCGGGGAATGGAGCTTCATGCCTGGTTTAACCCCTTCCGCGCCCTGACCGATCCGGGCAGCGCCCGCCAGCTGGATCCCCGGCACCTGGCTATGCGGCAACCGGAACTCCTGCTGCGCTATGGCAGCAACCTTTATTTAGATCCCGGTCTGCCCGAAGCCCGCGAATACGC
>RDXT01000648.1 GCA_004292985.1 Bacteroidota bacterium | reverse complement strand
TTCGTAGTAGCGCCTGTCTGCAAATTCAGCTCCCAACTGGCGATCCCGGCTATCTCATGGGCAAGCTGCAAATGCTTTTCGCTGGCTTCGAGCTTCATGCGCGTTTCCAGCAGTTCCAGTTCACTGCGCCGCAGCGAGTCGTTGGTCGTGCGCAGGTTTTCGTTGGCGACGTAGAGGTCTTCGTTCAGGGAGCGGAGTTCCTCGTTGGTGGTCTCCAGCTCTTCATTGGCGGACTTCAGTTCTTCGTTGGCAGACTGAAGTTCGTCGGCCAGCATCTGAAGTTCAAAATAGCTCTTGTCGAGTTCGCTGCGGTAGGTTTCCAGAAACTCCTGGGAGGTGCGCAGCTCTTCGACAAGCTCTTTGATCTGCTCCGGAGCCAGGTCTTTCCATTGGACCATCTGAAAAAGCGATGGATGCTCCTGATGGTCAACCGATTCGAAAATAACGAGGTAATATCCCTGCCTCAGCTGGGGGTATGCCAGGGGCTTCACTGCCATACGCACAAAGCGGGTCTCGCCAAACATATCGAAGCGAATGAGGGGAGAGCGGGCAGAGATTGCGCCGCCTTCGACTTTGCGCAGCACATTTTGCAGATCAGGGCGCAGCTCGGCATTGACCATGCGCAGCAGGTTGTTTTGCGCGGTGATCGCTCCGGGTTCGAGATAGAGCCGGAGGCTGCCTTCTGCCTCGATGATCTCATACTGCTGGTTGATCAGCACATAGGGATGCTCGAAGGTGCGGGCCAGGGTCTGCTGAATAGCTTCCTTCCAGGTATTTCCGGTTTGGGGAATCGGCGTCAGCTCGGGTGAGGTGCGCTCGAAATGTACATTGCGAAAGGGCGAAGTGCCGGGCCGTTCGACTTTGCGGTACACACATCGTTGCGGCTCCAGGGGAGCGTAATAGGGCGAATAGCGGTCCAGGCTCTCCGATCTGCCTGTCATAAAAATACCCTCCGCCGTCAGCGAATAATGGAAGGTGTAGATCAGTTGCGACTGAAGTTCCGGGCGGAAATAAATCAGCAGGTTGCGGCAACTGACCATATCCAGGCGCATAAAGGGCGGGTCGCTGATCACATTGTGCCGCGAAAAGATCACGGTCTTGCGGATATTGTCTTTTACCTGGTACTCGTCGGGTGTAACGCGGACAAAAAAACGCTCCAGCCGCTCAGGGCTTACGCCGGAGAGTTTGTCGGAGGAATAAATGGCTTTGCGGGCTTCGTTGAGGGCATCCGGGCTGATATCGGTGGCAAAAATCCGGACTTCAATGCCCGAATCGGGCGGAATCAGCTCATCGAGGAGGATTGCCAGCGAATACGGCTCCTCGCCTGTGGCGCAGCCGACCGACCAGATCCGGAAGCTGTCGCCGGGCCGCTTATGTGCCAGCAGCAGTTGCAGGCTGCTTCGCAGCGTCTCATATGCCTCCGGGTTGCGGAAAAATTCGGTAACGCCGATCAGCAGGGTACTGAGCAGACGCTGCGCTTCTTCGGGCTCGCGCTCAAGGTAGCTGTTGTAATACTCTATCTCGGTGATTTTCAGCGCTTCCATCCGGCGCTGAAGGCGGCGGCGCAGGGTATTTGCCTTATACCAGTTGAAGTCCACCTTCACCCGTTCGCTCAGCAAACTGAGAATATTTTTGAGTGAGGGACTTTGCATGAAGCAAGATTCATTTTGACCGTTAAAATTAGGATTTTATTACGAAATTCCCGCACAAACCCAAAAGCGATTCGCAATGAAACAGTTAATTCTCCTGCTAATGATCGCCTGCGCAGCTATAACCTGCCAGGCACAGCCCGATTCTCCCGAAGCTTATAAAAAAGGAAAGGTCTTTTTTGGCTCCGGAGGGGGATTTACGGGTGCCGTTACGACCTGGTGCCTGCTCAAAAACGGGCATCTGTATGAGCAGAAATGGAAGGACACGACCTATACCTATTTGCTTCGCGCCCCCCGGAAAGAGGCCCGTGCGATTTTTAAACAAATCAGCGAACTCGATGCCAAAGCCCTGAGTATCAATATGCCGGGAAACATGTACAGCTTTGTTGATATCCCCGGAGAAAGCGAAAATACCCGTGTGGTATGGGGCGCACCCGGAGTCGAAGTGCCGGCCAACCTGCTGGGCTTATACGATTCTTTGGTGAGACTGACCCGCCCGGAAAAATGAGCGGCCCTTTTTTGCGTTATAGTTTACATCTACACTTTTCAACTCAGACCCGATGACTCGTTTATTTACAACAGCTTTTTTGCTCCTGTTTGTGACGGGGATCAGCTTTGCCCAGCAGAGCAATCCCTTTGACGCAAAAAGAAAAACGGTGCAGGGACAGGCCCAGACCCAGCAGATAGCGCCGGGTATGCTCCAGCGCATTGTGCCCCCCGCTGCGACGGTCAACAGTCAGACATTTACCCCCCTGACTTTCCACACGCCCAACCCGCAGACGACCGATCTGATCGAGATTATCCATTCTTCTGAAGACGGGCTTCCGATTTTTGTGCGCAGCAATGGTGCCTCTGTGGCAGGCCGCAACCTCCAGAGCGATGCCGCCCGTACCGAAGTTGCCTATACCCTGCTCGAACAGCTCAGATCTTCGATCCGGGTACCCGATCCCCGCAATGCCTTTACGGTAAAAAGCATCGAAACGGACGCCCTGGGCCACACCCACCTCCGCCTGAGCCAGCATGTGCAGCAGGTGCCTGTGTATGGCGCAGAAGTGATGGTGCACATTACGCCGCAGGGAGAACTCATTTTTAATGGCCGCAACCAGCCCGCTCCGCCCCTCAGCGATGTGACCCCCGATGTGGACCTCGCCCTGGCCGTTTCGCAGGCTGTGGCCGATGTGAGCGCCCGCACCTCATGGGTGGACCTCTCCGAAAGCTGGAAAAGCATCATGAACTATCAAGCGCCAACGGGCGAACTCGTGATCTACCGCAGCGAATCGGGTAGCCAGCGCCTTACCTGGCATGTAACCCTGCGCCCGAATGTGGTGGAGCGCTGGGAGTACTTCGTAGATGCCGAAACGGGCGCTATTCTGCACTATTTTAACCATACCTGCACCCTCGGACCGACCACCGGATCGGGCACCGACCTTGGAGGCGTTTCGCGCAGCCTGAATATTTTCCTGGCCCCGGATGGCAAAAACTACCTCGTAGATGCCTCCCGCGCCATGTACCAGGGCCCCACAAATGCCCTCCCAAACACCAGCACCGACAAAGGATTTATCCTCACCGGAGATGCCAATAACTCCGGTACGGCAAACCCCAACTTTACTTTTATCAGCTCCAACAACGCCAATAGCTGGGGCAACAAGGGCGTTTCTGCCCATTACAACGCCGGAAAAGCCTATGAGTATTTCCTCGCCAAATTTAACCGCAACTCCATCAACGGTCAGGGGGGCAGCATTTTCTCCTTTATTAATGTGACCGAAGACAATGGCACCGGAATGGACAATGCGTTCTGGAATGGCGTAGCGATGTTCTATGGCAATGGTAATCAGGCCTTTACGCCGCTGGCCGAAGCCTTAGACGTAGGCGGCCACGAAATGTCCCACGGAGTGGTGCAGGAGACCGCCAACCTCGAATATGAAGGCCAGTCCGGCGCACTGAATGAATCTTTTGCCGATATTTTTGGCGTAATGATTGACCGCGACGACTGGCTGCTGGGCGAAGATGTGGTTCTTACCTCAGCCTTTCCTTCCGGCGCGCTGCGCTCGATGTCTGACCCGCACAACGGCGGCAGCAGCCTCAATGACCAGGGTTTCCAGCCCCGCCACATGAATGAAATCTACACCGGAAGCCAGGACAATGGCGGTGTGCACATCAACTCCGGCATCGTCAACTGGGCCTTTTTTAAATTTGCCTCCGCTGTGGGCAAAGACAAGGCCGAGCAGGTCTATTACCGCGCCCTCAACAACTACCTCACCCGCTCTTCGCAGTTTATTGACTGCCGTGTGGCGGTGATTCAGGCAGCCAGCGACATCCACGGAGCGAACTCTGCCGAGGTAACTGCTGCCCAGAACGCATTTAATGAAGTCGGTATCGGCAGTGGCGGCGGTGGTACAGGCGGTGGCGGCGGCGGTACAGGGGGTCAGAACTACCAGTACCAGCTTCCTGTGAACCCAGGTCCTGACTTTATTGTCAGCTCCGATACCAACCCCAACGACCCGAATGAGCTGTATATCTCCAGCACGACCGGCACCAACTTCCAGGCGCTGAGCACCACCACGGCACGGAAGCCCATGAGCGTGAGCGACAACGGTGCTGTGGGCTACTTTGTGGGTACAGATAACCACATCTATGGCCTCTACATGAATGCAGGCAACCCGCAGCAGACCCAGATCAGCAACGTGGCTGAGTGGGCCAGTGTGGCGATCTCCAAAGACGGAAACCGTCTGGCGGCCATCACCACCTACGAGGACACCTCTATTTATGTATTTAACTTCGCTACCAACCCTGCCACTGCGGCTAAGTTTACCCTCTACAACCCAACCACAGCCCAGGGCGGCGTAAATGCAGGCGGTGTGCTCTATGCAGATGCCCTCGACTGGGACCACAGCGGCCAGTACCTGCTCTACGATGCATTTAACCGCATCAACAATCCCCTCGGAAGCGACCTCGAATACTGGGATGTGGGCCTGATCAATGTCTGGAACAAGGCTGGCAATACCTTTGGAGATGGTACCGTGTCCAAGGTATTTTCGGATCTTCCGGAAGGGGTAAACGTGGGGAATGCGGTTTTCTCCAAAAACTCTGCATCTATCATCGCCTTCGACTACTTTGAAAGCACCAGTGGCGAAAACTACGTGCTGGCCGCCAACATCGAAAATGGCGCTACGGGTACCGTTTTCCAGAACCTGAATGGTATCCTGGGCTTCCCAAGCTATTCCAAGCTCGACAATCAGATGATTTTTAATGCCCAGAGCACCCAGGGCGGCAAAATTGTCGCAGGGATCGCCCTTCAGACAGACAAGATCAACGGCAGCGGCAATGGATTTGGGGTGATCGGCGATGCTGAATATGGCGTATGGTATGCCACGGGTACCCGCAGCCTGAATGTGGGCATCGAGGAGCCTTCCATCAAAGCGGGTGCGCTTACGCTGCAACCCAACCCCTTCAGCAGCGATCTGCTGGTATCTGCCGAGATGCTGCGTACAGCCGATGTGCAGATCCAGGTGCTCGATCTCGTAGGCCGTCAGGTATATAGCGAAAACCTGGGCAAACAGCCCGCAGGTACCTTCCGGCACAGCCTGAATCTGGACCAGTTGCCCGCAGGCGTATATCTGCTGCGTTATTCCGCCAATGACGACGTGGTAACGGGCAAAGTGATTAAGCGATAAGATTTTGTGAGGTAGTCCCCTTCGTTTGTATAAACGAAGGGGATTTTTTTATTTCAGCCCATGATAGCCTACGACCCGAAAGATTGGTTCACGTTTATTTTCCGCTTTCACAAGTCGGATACCTTCCGCAAGCTGCTGCCTTTACTGGTAGCGATCGCAGCCTATTCGGTGCTGGTCGCCTATCTGGAAATCGAAATCTGGAAGCTGGCAGACAATCCCCATGTGCGCAACCTGACTCTGCTGCACAATTTGCTGGGCTTTGTGCTTTCGCTGCTGCTGGTTTTCCGCACCAATACCGCCTACGACCGCTGGTGGGAGGGCCGCAAAGCCTGGGGCAGCCTTACCAACGCCAGCCGCAACCTCAGCATGGCCCTTCATGCCGCGCTTGCCCCCGAAAATGAAGCCGACCGGAATTTTTTCAGGCAAACGATCCCCTTTTTTGCTCAGGTACTCAACCGCCATCTCCGGGCAGAAGCCACCCGTCTGGAGTTAGATGACCATGCCCTGCCCGAACTGGCCAGCCTTGACCATGAAAAACATTTGCCCAACCAGGTCGCTGCCCTTCTCCACAAGCGCATCGCCCGCATGCTCCACGAAGGCCGCATCCAGCGGGAGGAGTTTCTGGGCATCCTGCCGCTGCTGCATATCCTCACGGATGTGTGCGGCATGTGCGAACGCATCAAAAACACCCCCATCCCCTACTCCTACAGCGCCTTTATCAAGAAGTTTATCTTCTTTTATGTGATGACCCTGCCCTGGGGTTTTGTGTTCAGTCTCGGCTATTATGTCTCGCCTGTGGTGGCCTTTGTGATGTATGTGCTCGCCAGCCTCGAACTGATCGCCGAGGAAATCGAGGATCCCTTCAGCGGCGATGTCAACGACATCCCCACCGATAAGCTCGCCGACAATATCCGGCGGCACATAGCAGAACTGATCTGAGCCTCCTTACCTGACAAACACCCGGCGGGTTTCGCTCCAGTCTTTGCCGCTCACCCTGAGGATATACATACCTGAGCCAAGTCCCTCCACCGGAAGGCTCAGCACACCCTCATATTCTTCCTTCGCCGAGGTGGACTCATAGAGGATACGCCCCTGTGTATCAAAGAGTTCCATCGAAATCACATGCTCTTCAAGCTGGGTATATTCGATGTGCAAGGTCTTGGTATAGTCTGTGGGGTTCGGGTAAACGAGCACAGAAACCGGACCTGGTTTTTTCCCGCAGCGGCTCACCCGCGCATCGGCCCAGTCGCCGTGGTCGAGGCCATTTCCATCGCCGCCGTCCAGCATGATCAGGCTGAGGAGTTGAACACCTTCGATGTCCAGCTCGATATCTATGGCCTTGCTTTTGCCATTCACCACAGGACTTTCGAAAATCTCCACGCCATCTGCCATGACCACAAACTGCACAGTACCACCGTCTCCGGTTTCGTCGTCGAGGCCCACGCTGCTGAGAAACTGCTCATACTGGCCGCCCAGCTCATATTCGATCACCGAATACGCATGTGCACCGAGGCCTTTTTCATAGGTTACCCCATTGAGCGTAATTACTCCGCCGTCCTCGTCGCCGAGCTCTCCATTTGAGCGGTCCCTTTCTACCACGCCCCAGCCATTTTCAGGGGTGCCGACCCAGGGCATGTCAGAGAGATAGGTGATCTGCTCGCCATTGCAGGCGGGCGGAGCTG
>RDXT01000197.1 GCA_004292985.1 Bacteroidota bacterium | reverse complement strand
CACAGCCGGGAAAAGCACCAGCTCGCCTACCTGCATGGAAAGGTCGTAGTGCTCAGCCTCATAGCCGAAAGAGCCTGCCATGCCGCAGCAGCCGCTGGGGATCAGCTCCACCTGGTAGTTGCGGGGCAGCGAAAGCAGCTTTACGGAAGGGTCGGCAGAAGAAAGCGCCTTCTGGTGACAGTGGCCGTGAAGTTTCACCTTGCGGGCTTCGTCTGTGAAGGCATCAGGTCTGATATTTCCCGCTGCAATCTCCCGCGCCAGAAACTCATCTATCATGAGCGCATGACGGCCCAGTTCGCGGGCAGCGTCGCGGATTTCGGGGATCACCAGCTTCGGAAATTCGTCCCGGAAACCGAGGATGGCCGAAGGCTCGACCCCGACGAGTGGCGTTTTTTCATTGACCAGGTGGCGCAGGGCATGCACATTGTACATAGCCATGCGGCGGGCTTCTTTCAGCAGGCCCTTGGACAGGTAGGCGCGACCACTTTCCGCGTGGGGCGGCATTTCGGTTTCGTAGCCGAGGCGCGCGAGCAGTTCCAGGGCCTTGATGCCGATCTCTGTATCGTTGAGGTTGGTAAATTCGTCGCAGAAAAAGAACACCTTGCCTTTTTTGCCTGCTTTTTTCACCATTTCTGCCAGACGGGCGGCATTTTTCTTATACCAGGCGCGGAGAGTGCTTTTGTACAGTCCGGGCAGAGAGCGTTTGTGTGCTACGCCCAGCACCCGCTTGAGGATGCCACTGCTGAGTTTATTGCCGAGGATAAAGTTGGTAAAGCCTGGCAGGATCGCGCCCAGTTGGTTCAGTTTGCCGATATTCGCAATGGCCAGCGTACGCAGGGGCACACCGTGTTTTTTGTAGTACTGGTGCAGAAACTCTGCCTTGAGGGTGGCCACATTCACGTTGGAGGGGCACTCCGAAGCGCAGCCTTTGCAGGAGAGGCAGAGGTCCATCACCTCATATATCTGCTCATTGGCAAAGGGATTTTCGTCATTGGAGCGGGTCAGCACCTCGCGGAGGATATTGGCGCGGGCGCGGGTGGTGTCTTTTTCGTTGCGGGTGGCCATGTAGCTCGGACACATGGTGCCGCCGCTTAGGTGGGACTTGCGGCAGTCGCCGGAGCCGTTGCATTGTTCTGCCACGGCCAGGATGCCGTCTTTGCCAAAGTCCAGGACGGTATCAAATTTCCGGGGGGCAATTGTGATGTCGTAGCGGAGGTGGCTGTCCATCGGCGGCACGTCTATGATCTTGCCGGGATTAAAAAGATTCTGGGGGTCCCAGGTAAATTTCAGCTCGCGGAGCATCTCATAGTTGCGCGGACCGACCATTAAGGAGACAAACTCGCCTCTTACCCGGCCATCTCCATGCTCTCCGGAGAGAGAACCCTTATATTTTTTGACCAGATGGGCACTTCCTTCGGCAATCTGGCGCATCAGCGGGCGGTCTTCTGCCGATTTCAGGCTAATCATTGGTCTGAGGTGCAGTTCTCCTGCGCCTGCATGGGCATAATAGACCGCAGGGCGGCCTGCCTGGTCCATCATGTGCCGGAAATCTGCGATATACTCAGGTAAATCTTCGACCCGGACGGCGGTATCTTCGACAATCTCTACCGGACGGGGTGCGTCGGGGATGTTGGAGAGGAGTCCGAGGCCCGCAGACCGGAGCGCCCATACCTTTTTTATGTCGCCGCCATATACCCGTGGGAAGTGATAGCCCGAACCTTCTGCTTTGAACGCTTCGGCAAGGGTGTCGAGCTGTGCGTCGCAGGCGGCGAGATCAGGCCCTCCTGCTTCGATCACGAGGATCGCTGCCGGGTCGCCCTGTACAAAAAAGCGGTTTTTGCGCTGCTC
>RDXT01000196.1 GCA_004292985.1 Bacteroidota bacterium | reverse complement strand
TCCCGGCGAAAAACTCCTCTGGATAGCCATTCAACAACTCAATGCCATCAAAACCGGTTTCCTCTTGGCCCAATTTTATGGGACAGGATAAGGGCTGTGCCTTGAGTGTAGCATCTCCGGGGCTATGCCCCTCTTCCGAAACCTGCGGGCACAGCCCGCCGGATCAAGACACAGGGCACAGCCCTGCGCCAGGCGGGGAAAATGAGTTTCGCTTACCTGACTATCATCGCCTTGATGTTTCGCTCCAGTGGCATAAGAACATCAAAAGGAGCGAACGTACAGTAAGCTTGGGTGTGTATAACCTCTATAACCGCCAAAATCCCTTTTTCTACTTTTACCGCCGGGAAGAGGGGCAAAAAGGAAATATATGGTTCAACAGGGCGAGACCCAAAAAAGGTGCCCCGGGCGTGGCGCTGCCAATCTCAGCGCTTCCCGGGGCAGGGGATGTATATTGGAGAAGGGGCGATGCCGCGCACAGGTCTTCTCAAACGGCGATTATGGTTGTTTCACGATTCTTACAACTGCCCGGCTGCCTGTGCCAGCCAATATGTCGAGCAGGTATATCCCGTCCGGCAGATGGCCAAGGCTCAGTTCCAGGGCCTGGGCCGCCCCATAATGCTGGATTTGCATCCGTTGGCCTGCCAGATTCCACACCGACACCTGGACAGCTGGATACGTCTCGCCCAGCTCGACCAGCACCTTGTCATGGGTGGGGTTTGGGTATGCCCCTGCCGCAAGGCCGGGTCCGCCGGCAACGGCACTGGAGCCATCGCCAAGCAGCCGGGCGATCCGGTTGCGCCCGACCCCGTTGAAGGAAGTAAAGTCTCCCACCACCACGATTTTCCCGTCTGGCTGCAGGGCGATGGAAAAGACAGAGTTGTTGAATCCTGATCCGGGGTTAAATGCAGCGTCTAACGAGCCGTCGGCATTCAGGCGGGCGATGCTATTTCGGGGTGTCCCGTTGAAGGAAGTAAAGAATCCCCCGACCAATATCTTCCCGTCTGGCTGCAGGGCGATGGGATAGACAGAGTTGCTGAATCCTGATCCGGGGTTAAATGCAGCGTCTAACGAGCCGTCGGCATTCAGGCGGGCGATGGATTTTCGGGGCGTCCCGTTGAAGGAACCGAATCCTCCCCCCACCAATATCTTCCCGTCTGGCTGGAGGGCGATGGAACGGACTTCGCGGTTAAATCCTGATCCGGGGTTAAATGCAGCGTCTAACGAGCCGTCGGCATTCAGGCGGGCGATGTTATTTCGGGGCGTTCCGTTGAAGGAAGTAAAGTCTCCCCCCATCAATATCTTCCCGTCCGGCTGCA
The DNA here is from genome assembly GCA_004292985.1 of Bacteroidota bacterium. Taxonomy (GTDB): domain Bacteria; phylum Bacteroidota; class Bacteroidia; order J057; family J057; genus RDXT01. The sequence continues at coordinate 533 of RDXT01000196.1, read as the reverse complement.
GGGCGATGGAAAGGACGTCGTAGTTAAATCCTGATCCGGGGTTAAATGTGGCGTCTAACGAGCCGTCGGCATTCAGGCGGGCGATGTAGCTTCGGGGTGTCCCGTTGAAGGAAGAAAATCCTCCCCCCACCACGATTTTCCCGTCTGGCTGCAGGGCGATGGAAGAGACAAAGTAGTCAAATCCTGATCCGGGGTTAAATGTGGCGTCTAACGAGCCGTTGGCATTCAGGCGGGCGATGTAGCTTCGGGGTGTCCCGTTGAAGGAAGTAAAGTCTCCCCCCACCAATATCTTCCCGTCCGGCTGCAGGGCGATGGAATTGACGGCGCTGTTAAAGCCGTCTCCATTTCCAAAGCCTGTGTCATCCGTGTTGAAGGAAGAATCGTTGCTGCCCGGCTGAGCCACGGCCGCTGTGAGCATGAGGCAGGAGAGAAGGTCAGTCCGGGCGCGGGGTAATTCATAACCGAATGACGCCGCGCCACCACCGGAGAATGTGGCCGCTCACTTCCCGGGAGATCTTACTTCCACCGGAAGG
>RDXT01000195.1 GCA_004292985.1 Bacteroidota bacterium | reverse complement strand
CCCTCACCATTAAACTCAGCAAAAGCGAGGTCGCGCAGGAAGTGAAGCGCTATCAGCTCTGCGAACCCGGGACGGAAGACATTCACTGCGCGGCGCTGTATGTGGAACGTTTTTTTTCCTGTACCCTCGAAAATGGGCAACGGGTTTCTTTTTTATTTGAAGGCGGGGTCGAGCAGGACGCCTATATCCTGCTGCAATTTAGTTCAGAAGTCCCTGTCCACGACATCCATCTGCTGACGGTAAACAACAGCTGTTTCACCACCTACGTACCGCCCTATTCGACTGATTATCAAGGATATAAAAACCACATGTCGCTCTCATTGGGTGATACCCGGCTAAGCTATCACATGGATGCCAGCCGGGTCAGTGTTACCCACAACCTTCATGAATAGGCTTATGTCCGCTGGTGTTTTGTAAAGCCGCCCATGACCTGCTTCATAATCTGCACCTTGGCCCAGCGGGGCACCGTGGTGAGCGCGAAGGTGAGGAGCTTGCTGAGCAGACCGGGAAAAACGACCGTTTTGCGGCCCAGGGCCTTCAGGGTCTCCACGCCGATCTCAGCCGGACTCATGGCGCCACTGAGTTTCATATTGGCCCGGCTGGCAAATCCGCTATCCACCGTTGCGGGTGCTGCCGCCAGCACATCTACGCCCAGCGGCTTCAGTTCCACCGCCAGCGCCTCGGCTAAGGACTGGTTATAGGCTTTGGTCGCCGCGTAATGCGCCGAGTAGGGAACCCCCTGAAAGGCCACAATCGAACTCATCAGGATGATGCCGCCCCTGCCCCGCGCTGCCAGCCGCCGCCCGAACGCATGACTGAGCACATAAACTGCCCCGCAGTTGAGGTCGAGCATATTAAGCTCTTCTTCGGGCGAAGATTCGGTCAAAAGGCCCGAAGTGCCAAATCCCGCCGCAGCGACCAGCAGGCCAATGTCCTGATTTTCAGTAGCTTTTAATAGTTTTTGCTGGCCTTCGGCAGATGAAAGATCGGAGGCGACCACCTGTACCTGCCGGTGGTAGCGGCTGCGCAGGCTTTGGGCCAGGTCTTCGAGCAGGTTTTCGCGGCGGGCTGATAGCACCAGGTGCATACCCGCTTCTGCGAGGCGCTCCGCAAGTTCGCGGCCAATGCCGGAAGAGGCACCCGTAACTACTGCCCAGGGACCATATTGGGAGATCAGTCGTTGTTTTTCAGCCGCAGAGAAATTCATCGTCATCGTATTTGTGGCAAACATAGGATGACAGCGGGGCACAAAACGATAACAAATGTTTAGACTTTGGCGCGGCCTGCTTTTTTCAGGCGGCTCAGATGCACGGGCGTGATGCCGAGGTAGGAGGCGATCATGTGCTGCGGCACGCGGTCGTGGATGCCCGGAAAAATCTGCGACAGGATGTCGTAGCGCTCGCGGGGGCTTTTGGCATAGAGGTTAATGATGCGCTGGTCGAGGTAGATAAAGTAGTATTCCGCAACCAGACGACCCAGTTTTTCACCCTCCTGAAGATGCCGGTAGCCCCACTCGATGGAGCTTCGCGGCAAAATCACCACTTCGCTGTCTTCGAGCGCCTGGAGGGCATAGGCAGCGGGTGTCTGCCGGATAAAACTGGCGTAGTCTGCGATAAACTGGTTTTCTAAAGCAAAATGGGTGCTGTGTTCTACCCCTTCGAGGTCAGTGATCATCACCCGGATGAGGCCTTTGCAGATAAAAATAATCTCCTGCGGCACCACACCCGGCTGGCTGAGGAGGGTTTTCTTTTTCACCGTTTTCGCTTCGCAGTCCTTCAGCAGCCCCTCTGCCTCCACATCGGAAAGCGAGATCATCTGGCGGAGGGTATGGAGGAGTTGTTGCATGGGGAA
>RDXT01000647.1 GCA_004292985.1 Bacteroidota bacterium | reverse complement strand
TTAGTTATCTCTTCGGCTTGACTTTTCGCATAATGTGCCATAGACATTATGTGAAACATGGACAGACCTGTAAAAAAATCCCGATTTAACACCCGTACCCTCGCTGCCGTTGGGGGGGGTATTGCCATTTTGCTGCTGATTGTGGCAGCTTTTTATTCCACTTCCGGTGGCGCGCGACTGAATGTCGAAAGTGAACGGATTACCGTAAGCGATGTGCGCCGGGGGCCTTTCCGCGAGTTTATCACGATCAATGGCGTGGTGTTGCCTGTTACGACCATTTACCTCGATGCGGTAGAAGGAGGACGGGTAGAGGAGATTTTTGTGGAAGACGGCGCGATGCTGCAAAAGGACCAGGCGATTCTGAAGCTTTCCAATACCGACCTGGAACTGGACCTCGCCAACCGGGAGACTGCCGTATTTGACCTGATTACCAATATGCAGAATACCCGCAACCTGTCCGAGCAAAACAGCATTTCGCAGCAATACCAACTCGCCGATGTGGACAATGCCCTGACCGAAGCCGAGCGGGTGTATCTGATGAACAAAGAACTTTACGACCAGAAGGTAGTGGCCGAGCAGCCCTTCCGCTCTTCCGAAAACCTGTACAAATATCAGAAACGCCGCAAAGAACTGGCTGAGCGCACCCGTATCCAGGATTCGATCAGCATGAATACCCAACTGAAGCAGATGCAGCAGTCGCTCGACCGCATGCAGTCTGCCCTGCAACTGATGCGCAAGAAAGCGGGCGACCTCACGGTGCGTGCCCCGGTGGCGGGCCAGCTCACCTCGCTCGATGCCGAAATCGGCGAGTCGAAAACCCGTGGCGAGCGCCTGGGCCAGCTCGATGTGATGAGCGGGTTTAAGGTGCGGGCGGATATAGATGAGCACTACATTGCGCGGATTTTTGTGGGCCTGCCGGGCGAATTTACCTTCGATGGTAAATCGTATGCGCTGCGGGTGAGCAAAATCTACAGCCAGGTAAATAATGGCCGCTTTCAGGTGGACCTGGAGTTTGTTTCCGATGTGCCGCAGGGCATCCGCCGGGGTCAGACCTTGCAGGTGCGCCTCGCGCTGAGCGATGAGACAGAAGCGGTGCTGCTGCCCCGTGGCGCATTTTACCAGCAAACAGGTGGCAACTGGATATTTAAAGTAGATGCTTCGGGAAACAAAGCCTACCGCAGTGAAATCCAGCTTGGCCGCCAAAGCCCCGACTTTTATGAAGTACTCAGCGGTGTGGAACCCGGCGATAGGGTCGTAACCTCCAGCTACGCGGGCTACGAAGACAAACAGGAGCTCATCATTAAGGGCGAATAAACACGACTACTCTCACTCCATTTTTCAATTCCAACCTTTCGCATATGCTCAAAATCAAAGACCTCGAAAAAATCTACCGCACAGAAGAGGTAGAAACCGTTGCCCTGAACAAAGTGGCACTTGAGGTAAAAAAAGGAGAATTTGTCGCCATCATGGGCCCTTCGGGCTGCGGCAAGTCCACCCTGCTGAATATTCTCGGCCTCATTGATAACGCAGACACAGGTAGCTATTTATTTGATAGCGAAGAGGTTGTAGGCTATAATGAGCGTCAGCGCGCCCACCTGCGCAAAAACAACATCGGCTTTGTCTTCCAGAGCTTTAACCTGATCGACGAACTGACCGTGTTTGAAAACGTGGAGCTCCCGCTGCTCTATGTCGGCGTAAAAGCGGCAGACCGCAAAAAGCGCGTGGAAGAGGTGCTGGACAAAATGCAGATCATGCACCGCCGCAACCACTTCCCGCAGCAGCTCTCCGGGGGCCAGCAGCAAAGGGTCGCCGTCGCCCGCGCGGTGGTGAACAACCCCAAGCTGATCCTCGCCGACGAACCTACGGGTAACCTCGACTCTGCCAACGGCAACGAGGTGATGCAGATGCTCACCGACCTCAACAATGCCGGCACGACCGTGATTATGGTGACCCACTCCGAGCACGACGCCCGCTACAGCCACCGCATCATCCGCATGCTCGACGGCCAGGTCGTGCTGGAAAATATCCTCTCCTGAACCCTGTAACCTGTTCCCTGTAAACTGATTCTTATGCTTCGCAACTACTTCCTCATCGCCTCCCGTAACCTGCTGAAAAGCAAGGGTTTCTCTCTGATCAACATCCTCGGTCTGGCGATGGGGTTGACTGTGTGCATGCTCATTCTGGCCTATGTTTCATGTGAGCTGGGGTTTGACCGCTTTAATGACAATTACCACACCTTGTACCGGGTGGCGCAGCACCAGGAGCAGAACGGCGTTTGGTATAAGGTCGGAAGAACGCCTGCCCCGCTGGCAGCCAGTATGAAAAGCGAGTTTCCGGAGGTAAAAAACGCGACCCGCTTCGCTTTATGGGGGCCTATGCTCGTGAGCCATGAGCAGACCAGCTTTGATGAATCTGGCGGGATATACGCGGAGCCTGCGCTGTTTGAGATGTTTACGTTCGGGTTTGTCAGGGGCAATGCACAGCAGGCGCTGGCCAGTCCCAATTCCATTGTGCTGACAGAGAGCTTTGCGAAAAAGTATTTCGGGGAAGAAAATCCGATAGGTAAAACCTTGACAATCAACCGGGAACATCCTTTGCAGGTTACGGGTGTACTGTACGACATCCCTGCCCGCTCGCACCTGAGATTCGATTTTGTGATTCCGTTTGAATTTGTCAAAAACTACGGCGCGAATCTGGAAGGATGGGGGGCAAACGCATTTTATACCTATGTGCAGCTTCAGGACCCTACTGCCGAAGCGGGGCTCAGCGAAAAACTGGGCGGCTATGCCGGGGAGAAATTCGGGGCCTCTGGGGTAAAGTTCTACATGCAGCCCCTGTCCGGGATTCACCTTCAGTCTGCCTTTGATTTTAATACGGACTTTGGCAAACGGGGCGATATCCGCTATGTGCGCTTTTTTATAGCACTGGCATGTGTGGTTTTGCTGCTAGGCTGCCTGAATTTTATCAATCTGTCCACCGCGCGCGCCATTAAAAGAGCGAAGGAAGTAGGATTGCGCAAGGCTGTCGGTGCGAGCCGGATTCAGTTGATTGCGCAGTTTTTAGGTGAATCCTTTTTACTGGTGGCCCTTTCGGGAGTGCTGGCTGTTTTTCTGGTCAGAATGCTTCTGCCTGCCTTTGGCGACCTGATCGGAAAACCCATTTCGCTCCCGTATGAAACCCTGCAATTTTGGGCGCTGTTTATCGGAGGGCTGATATTAACTGGTTTATTATCAGGTAGTTATCCGGCCTTTGTTTTGTCGTCTTACCTTCCGGTAAAAGCCTTCAGGGGAGAAACCCCGCGCAGGTCCGGTGGGGGGCAGATGCGCAAAGCCCTCGTTGTTGTACAGGTATCCCTTTCGGTACTGATGTCCGTTTCGGTAGTGATTATCTACCTTCAGCTACAGTTTATGAGCCATGCAAAACTGGGGATTGATACGAGTCCTGTTCTGTATGTGCACATGAAGGGGGGCCTGAAAAAAAACTATCCGGTAGTGCGGGAGGAATTGCTGAAATACCCGGCCATCGAATCGGTGAGCAGCACCAACTTTTACAGCATGCCTTTCAAATGGGTGGGCAGCAGCGGCATCCGGCGCTTACAAATAGAAGGGAAAAGCACAGGCAAGGAGCTTAATCTCAGCTATTTTGATGCAGATTATGACTTTATTGAAACGATGGGGGCCGAAATGGCTCTGGGGCGCAGTTTTTCCCGCGATATACCCGGCGACACCTTTAATTTTATCTTAAACGAAGAAGCGGTGCGGCGGCTGGAGCTTACGGATCCGATCGGCAAAACCTTCGATTATGGTGTAAAAGGCAGCATCATTGGCGTAGTCAAAGACTTTCATTTTTCCGGGCTAAGCGACAAAATTGAGCCTGCTGTCATAAAAGTGCGGCCTTCGGAGACAGATTATCTGCTCGTGCGTACACATCCGGGGCAAAGCGAAAGCGCATTGGGAGTACTGAGACAACTCGCCCAGCAATATAGTGAGGGCTACCCCATAGAAACCCATTTTCTGGAAGCGGACTACGAGCAACTCTACGAGCAGGAGCGCATTTCTGAAGTCATTTTCGGAGGATTTACCCTGCTGGCGATCTTAATTTCCTGCCTCGGTCTGCTGGGGCTGGCTACCTACAGCGCAGAAACCCGCACCAAAGAGATCGGAATCCGAAAGGTAATGGGCGCGAACATCAGCCAACTGATCGCGCTGACTTCCAGAGAGTTTCTGGTACTGACCGCACTTTCCTTGTTGCTGGCGCTGCCTGCTGCGGGATGGGCAATGCATGAGTGGCTACAACATTTTGCCTATCGCATCGAACTCTATGCCTGGGTTTTTGTCCTGGCTGGCTTTGCAGCAATGACGCTTACTTTTTTAAGTGTGGGCGTGCAGGCTGCGCGGGTGGCGATGATCAATCCGGCGGAGAGCCTGAAGGAGATGTAGTTAGATGTGAGATGTTAGACGCAAGATACAAGACGCAAGACGTAAGATACAAGACTGGAGGAGTTTGGCGGCGCTTCGACAAGCTCAGCGACCGCGATTTTGAACCCTGTAAACTGTTCCCTGTAAACTGATCCCTGTAACCTGATTCTTATGCTTCGCAACTATTTCCTCATTGCCTTCCGTAACCTGCTGAAAAGCAAGGGTTTCTCTCTGATCAACATCCTCGGTCTGGCGATGGGACTGACCTGCTGCCTGCTGATGCTGATGTACGTGTGGGATGAACTGAGTTACGACCGCTTTCATGAAAAAGCGGAGCGGATCTACCGCGTCAACTCGGATGTGCACTTCGGTGGCGAGGAAATGTCGCTGGCCGTGGTGAGCGATGCTGCAGGGCCTTCCATTCTGAAAGACTATCCCCAGGTGGAGAAGATGGTGCGATTCCGGCAGCGGGGCAGCTTTCAGGTGAAAAAAGGAGATCAGAACCTCACCGAGGAGGATGTGAGTTATGTGGATTCCTCTGTATTTGAGGTATTTAGCTTCGAACTGATTGCAGGTAACCCCCAAACAGCCCTGCGCGATCCGCAAACCCTGGTGCTGACCGAAAGCGCCGCCAAAAAATACTTTGACCGCACAGACGTGCTGGGCGAAAGCCTGGTTTTGAATGACGACCAGGTGTATCGGGTAACGGGTGTGATGCGCGATTTTCCGCACAACTCCCATATCCGCTCGCGGATGTTCCTGTCTATGGCCAGCTATGAGGAAAGCCGCGCAAACAACTGGCTGAGCAATAATTTTAATACCTACCTGCTGCTGAAGGACGCCAAAGATGCCCAATGGCTTGATAGTCAGATGGATGTGGTGCTGCAAAACTATGCGGGGCCTCAGATCAAAGCGATCCTGAACCAGAGCCTCGATGAGTTTCGCGCGTCGGGAAGCACCCTTTTGATGTCCCTGATGCCGATGTCGGATATTCACCTGCGCTCGCAGCGGATCGCCGAGATGTCGCCCAATGGCAGCATTCAATATGTATATCTCTTTTCTGCCGTTGCCCTATTTGTACTGCTGATTGCCTGCGTCAATTTTATGAACCTCTCCACGGCCCGCTCGGCAGGTCGCGCGCGGGAGGTAGGCATCCGCAAGGTGCTTGGTTCGGCCAAAGGGAGCCTGATCGGGCAGTTTCTGGCCGAGTCGGTGCTGCTGAGCCTGATCGCACTGGCCTTGTCTCTGGTAGCTTCGCGCCTGCTGCTACCCTGGTTTAATGAAGTTTCGGGCAAAGAAATGCCCTTTTTTATCCTGAGCAATCCCTGGTTTCTGGTGATTTTGCTGGGCCTGGTCATCTTAACCGGCCTGATGGCAGGCAGCTATCCGGCGTTTTTCCTCTCTTCCTTTCAGCCGATTGCGGTATTGCGGGGTAAACTGGCCAAAGGCGGAGGCGGTTTCCTGCGCAGCGCGCTGGTGGTGTTTCAGTTTACGGCTTCGATCGTGCTGATTGCGGGCACTATGGTCGTGTATCGCCAGATGAATTTTATCCGAAGCAAAGAGCTGGGTTTCAACAAAGAGCGGGTACTGCTTGTCAAAAATGTCAATGCACTGGGCAGCCGTATCGAAGCATTTAAAGAAAGTTCCCTGCGCATGAGCGGTGTAAGTGCCGCCACCTCGACCGAGTTTTTGCCGGTATCTTCTGCCCGCAGCAATACTGCGCTTTTCCCTTCCCCCGCGGTGCGCCAGGAAGAGGCTGTGCTGACCCAGTTCTGGGAGGTAGATCATGACTATGTACCCACGATGGGGATGAACCTTGTCAAAGGCCGCAATTTTTCGCGGGAATTTCTCAGCGATTCGCAGGCCGTCGTGATCAATGAAAGCGCCGTCCGTATGTTCAACCTCGGTGACGCACCTGTGGGCAAGCAGATTTATACCTTTATCAATGACCAGGGACAAGAGTTGATACCGATGAATGTGGTAGGGGTAGTCAAAGATTTTCATTTCGAGTCCCTGCGCGATGCGATTGGTCCTGTGGTGATGCAACTGGGCCAGAGCGGAGGTTATGTCTGCCTGCGTCTGAGCAGCGAAGACCTGCCTGCGACCCTCGCCGCTGTCGAAAACGAGTGGAACCAGATGAATACCGGCCAGCCTTTCAGCTACCAGTTTATGGACGATGCCTTCGATGCGATGTACCGCAGCGAGCAGCGCATGGGCCAGATTCTGGCAGCCTTTGCCCTCTTTGCCATTTTTGTTGCCTCTCTGGGCCTGCTGGGACTGGTTTCTTACACCACCGAGCAGCGCACCAAGGAAATAGGCATCCGTAAGGTGCTGGGTGCGAGCCTGGGCCAGATTACGGGCCTGCTTTCAAAAGACTTTTTTGTGCTGGTGCTCATCGCGATCGTAATTGCTACCCCCATCGCCTGGGCTGCCATGAACTGGTGGCTCCAGGACTTCAGCTACCGCACCGACATTAGCATAGGACTGTTTGTTATTGCCGGCCTCGGTGCCATCGGCGTGACCCTGCTGACGGTGAGCCTCCAAGCGGTCCGGGCAGCCCTCGCCAATCCGGTGAACAGCCTGAAGGATTAGAGGTGAGATGTGAGA
>RDXT01000194.1 GCA_004292985.1 Bacteroidota bacterium | reverse complement strand
CCATCTGCTGGGTGACCACTATCTTATAATCAACTCCGTTTGGTGTGACTTGGCTTCACCCCATATGTAGAACCTGTATCAGACAAATATACAACTCAGACTATAACAATTCCATTCGATTTTCGGGTATGGGAAAGAGTGCCACATATCTGCGGCTTCCAGTCGTTTCAGGTAGGTGTAACGCAACAGGGGCGGCGGCAGGGCTGCTTAAATCGCCTGGTGATTAAAGGGCTGGATCACCATTTCGGACACTACGCCGGAGCTGGGTTGCTGGCACAAAAACCAGATGGCGCGGGCGGCTTCTTTGGCTACGATAAATTTTTCCCGCTGCACCCGCAGGTCAATGGTATCCCAGAAGTGGGTATCGACGCCGCCGAGGAATAGGTTGGTGATGCGGATGTCGGTGCGTTTCAGCTCCTCGCGGATAGACTTCATCATGCCGTTGAGGCCGTATTTGGAGGCGGTATAGGCGGCTGCGCCTGCCATCGGGGTTTTGCCGAGTACACCGGGGATGTTGATAATCAGGCCTTTACGGGCTTCCTTCATGGGCGGGAGGAAATGCTTCATCAGCAGAAAAGGACCTGTGAGGTTGCTGTCGAGGGTGCGGCGAAACTCCTCAGCCGTGAGGCTTTCCATGGGTTTGATGATGCCGATACCAGCTGCATTAACCAGTATATCGAGCTGGGTGACCTGTGCATGGATGGCGGCAGCTACGCGGATCACTGCCGCTTCGTCGGCAATATCGAGGGTAAATACCTGGTTATCAGGGAGTTGAAGTTCTTCTTTTACGCGGGCGAGTTTTTCGGTATCGCGTCCGGTGATGAATATTTTGCCGCCCGACTGCTTCAGCAATTTTGCGCTCTCCTGTCCGATCCCTCCGGTCGCGCCGGTAATCAGGATGTTTTTACCCGTAATCAGCTCCATGAAAATAGATATAAATTTGGAGAGACTAACTGTAGGCGGGTGCAACTTGTTTAGCGCTTTATTTCTTTTTTGCTGCGCGGAGTCCCACCACCACCCGTCCGGAATGGAGTTTTTCGAGGGCCAGATTGAGGTTGCGGAGGGTGCTGTCGAGGGTCTGGGCCATGCCGGGGTCATAGAGCAGGCGGCCTGCCATGCCCTGGTTTTGTTGCACCTTCTGCATCATAGCGTCTGCCGAAGTGAGCATGGCTTCTGAGCGGAGGAGGAGGGAGCTGATCTGTGTTGCCAGTGTATCGGCAGCGGGCAGGCGCTGGCGGGTTTCGTTGCTGAGGCCGTTGAGTTGCGCCAGCAGATGCCGGCTTTCGTCCAGGAGGCTGTCAGCCTGCTGTAAATAGCGTCCGGATTCGGCCTGCTGCGCCATGCGGCTGAGGCTTCCGGTAGTTTGGGAGAGCTGCGTGAGGCTGCTGCGCACGATGTCCGGGTCCACGGCAGCGCCAATCCGGAGCAGTACCTGTGTGAAGCTGTCGAGGCGGGAAGCCAGCAGCATAAATTGAGCAGGCTCTATCTGGTTCATCATCTGCCCGGCGCGCGAAAAAGAGCTGGAAAAATCGAGGGAGTTGCTGCCTTCGAGCAGGCCTCCTGCGGCCAGCTGAGGTTCCCGGCTGCCGGGGTAGAGGGTAATCTGTTTGCCGCCCATCAGTTCTTTTACCTGAATTTCGGCACGGGTATCCTGGTAGAGCGGAAATCCTTTTTCCAGCGCGATCCGCACCCGCACCGCAATATTCCCCGGCTCTATCCGGAGCACACGCCCCATTTCATAGCCTCTTACGGTTACGGGGTCGCCTTCTTTAAGTCCGTTGACGTCTTCAAACAGGATTTCGTACTCCGACTCCGGCGGGGCAAATACCTGCGAGCGGCGCAGCCAGGCCAGGGAG
>RDXT01000193.1 GCA_004292985.1 Bacteroidota bacterium | reverse complement strand
GCGAGCGCCCAGGTTGTTCGGTCCGAGGACACAGGCCATGCGCCTCCCGATCCGGTATCCTGAATAATCCGGTCCCGCTTTACCTTTTTCATCAGGCTGATTTTCGCCACCTCCGGTTCGTGATAGGCAAAAGCGAGAAAAATGCTGTAGCTGATGTCGCGGGTCCAGACACCACTCCACTTAGCGCCGGTGCGGAAGGTACTGTCCGGCTCGATGTTTTTCAGCGCTTCTTCCAGCGAAAGATGAAAAAGGGCATCTACCATCGGCTGATCCGAAGTATAAGTCGGCTTTTGCGAAAGGTCGAGGCTGAGTTTCCATTCTTTTTCCTGGTAATCTTCAGCATCGTACGGATTGAGCGTTACGGTAATCGTATAGATATGGTCTTTGCCCGAATCGCTGAGTTTCAGCCCCTGGTTGTCGAGGTTTACAAAATCCCAGGTCAGCGGCTCCGACCCTCCGGCGATGTAAAAGCCTTTGAAGTCGCCCCTGGCGATGCGGGTACCGTCATAGGTTTCATAGTAGCCTTTTTCTTCAAACTGACGGATCACAGGCGACATATCTACCCGAAAGGTATAGGCATAGTTTACGGGCAGAAATGCATCTGGCTTTGCGGGCTTAGGCTCTGGTGCTGAGCCAAATACGATGAGCGGAGACTCATGCTCATCGCCGATCAGCAACCAGTGGTCCTGTCCGGGTTTCGACTCATTGTCCTTCTCATTAATGCTGAATTTGAAGCTGATCAGCCGTGAGTAAGACTCGCTGGCCGGGCTTTTATAATTGGAGCTGATATGTGTGGGCGAATGTGCCACAGCTTCATTTTTGCCCTGCACTACCTTGTCCGGGTAGAGGGTAAAATGATCAGACTCGTAGAGAACCTTGTTCCGGGGGCTTTGGCAGGCAGCGGTCAGTCCGATCATGAGTATCATAAGTGACTGTTTCATCAGGTAAACATATACCCGCTCCGGCTTATCTGCAAGCGTTTGCGGCTGGCGACCCGGATTTTGCCTTTCGTATTTGGCGCAGGAGGCAAAATACCCTAAATTTTGAGGGTGAAAGCAGATGGACTCTTTATTCTGGTGCCCGTTTTTAATGAGGCGGCGGTGCTTCGGCAGACGCTGACGGAATTGCTACAGGCTGAATATGAAGTAATTGTGGTGGACGACGGCTCTGGCGATCATTCAGGCGCAATTGCGTCGTCCCTGCCTGTATATTATGTGCGCCATGCAGTGAATATGGGCCAGGGTGCTGCCCTCCAGACAGGCATGCGCCTGGCGCAGCAGCTGGGTGCCCGCTACCTCGTGCATTTTGATGCCGATGGGCAGCACCGCTGCGCGGACATTCCGGCGCTGATAGCGCCTTTGCTGGCAGATACGGCCGATATCTGCCTGGGTTCGCGCTTTTTAAGCGCCGAAAGCCGAAACGCAGTGCCGCCCCTCCGCCGCTGGCTGCTCCGGGCAGCCATTCTTGTCAATTATGCCTTCACAGGCCTCTGGCTCAGCGATGCCCACAATGGCTTCCGCGCCCTCAATGCCCGCGCAATCTCTGCCATCGAACTGACCGAAAACGACATGGCGCATGCGACCGAGATTCTGGCTGAGATCAGCCGCCGCCGCCTGCGCTACACCGAAGTGCCTGTACAGGTGCGCTATACGGCCTATTCGCTCGGCAAAGGCCAGCGCATGGCCCACGCCCTGCGTATTTTTACCACCCTGCTGTTGCGAAAACTCTTTTTGTGATGAAACCGATTCAATGGATATTATCGGCCCTGCTGCTGGCCCTGCTGCTGTATTTTCGTCCCCGCATGCGCCATATGCCGCTGCTCCGGGGGATGTTTACGCTGGGAGTGGGTGCAGGATT
>RDXT01000449.1 GCA_004292985.1 Bacteroidota bacterium | reverse complement strand
GCCCCTACCTGAATCTCCGGCAACAGCAGGATGCGGTGCAGCGCTTCACGCGAGGGCTTTTCTCCGACAGCGCCTGTAATTGAGGCCAGCAAGTCACGCCAGGCTTTGTCATTTGTGGCCCACCAGGCTTCGAGTGCGGATGTCTGGTAGCAAATCAGCAGGGAAGGCAGCTTGTCGAGCAGGGCACCCGCCGCAGAGTCCCCTACCCTTGTATTGTCACAGTATAAAAAAGCAAGCCCGTCGCTGGCCCCAAGCGGGAGAATGTTCTGAACCGGGGTGTTGTCGAGCGAAACGCGGCGCAGCTTACGAAGATCGGACAGTGGTGTTAGATCAGAAATGGCCGTACCCGATGCATCTATCTCTGTGAGGTTCAGCAGAAAACGAAGGGGCGCAGCCGAGGTAACGTTCGTTTGGCTGATATTCAGCTTTTCCAGGCCCAGCAATCCGGAGAGGGGCGTCAGGTCGGATACAGGTATGCCCGAAACGTTGAGACTTTCCAGGCGCGCAAAGACTCTCAGAGGCTCCAGCGAAGAGACCCCCAACAAGCCCTGTATATCGAGCTGGGGCAGAGACGCGAGGCGGTGCAAATCCTCGCTGGAGGGCCTCGCTTTGATCTGAGATTTGCTTTGAAAGCAGTTTTTCCATGTCGGAGGGAGGCCCGCCCACCATTGCTGAAGCAGGTCGGATTCATAGACCACCTGTACATCGGGGCGAAGTCTGATAAAGCGTACCGCTTCGGCGGGCGTTACCGGCGTATGATCGCAATAAATATACTTCAGGGCTTGCAGACGCCCGATCGGAGCAAGGTCACTCACCTTCGATCCCTCCAGATAAATCACCCTGAGAGCCGATAGCGACTGAAGGGGCTGGAGGTCAGAGATACTTGTCTGCTCGGCATAGAGCGCCTGAAGCTGCGACAGGCCCGAAACAGGACCCAGGTCCGTAACCCCTGATGCGGAAACATCGAGCAATTCCAGCCGGGTGAGCCGGGCAAGGGGAGCGAGATCGGAAGCAGGGATCTGCCGGATCCGGAGTTCGCGGAGCTGTGCAAGGCTGGCCAGCGGCCTGAGATCGCTCACCTGGGTGGAAGATATATCCACGCTCTGGAGCTGACGGAAGCGGCTGAACACGTCAATATCTGCGAGAGGCGTATTTTTGCAATTGAGTTCGCGGAGGAAAATGGCGTACTGGAGGGGTGCCAGGCTCTCCACACGGGTATGTGAGATATTGAGCCGTTCGAGGCGGGTGAGGTTCCGAAGGGGGGTCAGATCGGAGATGCTCTCTCCATATAAGGTGAGTTCCCGGAGGGAATTCAAACGACTGAGGGGTTCGAGGTCCCAGAGATTGCTCTGGGCGCTCAAATCGAGGCTCTGGAGCGCCAGCAGGCGGCGCAGGCCAGGCATAAGACGCGCGCCGGAAAGGTCGAGCGTGTCTGTGTGAAAAATGTATGCCGAATCACCGATACTCAATTCGCCATTGGCATCTCCAAAAAGGCGCAGCATCAGGGAGTCATCTATATAGACAGCGTCGCGGATTTCGTAATGGAGGACTTCGCCGATGCGGGCACTATCGGCCAGATCGAGGACATCGGCCATGGTCATGGAGTCTTTCACCTGGACATAACTGCCCAGAAACCGCTTCCAGACCAGCGGCATTCCGTTCCACCAGTTAATGATCGCCTCATCTTCGCCCAGACCTGTGGTATAAATGCTGGCGATTTTGAGGTTTCCCTGCGGGTCGCTGTTGATTTCAAAAATCCGGGGGAGCATAGAGCGGAGAGTATCTCCTTCATTATCAATGGCTTCGAGCGATCTCACGGTTTCCACCCTGAAGTAGAGTGTTCCCTCCGGGCTTACCCCGT
>RDXT01000646.1 GCA_004292985.1 Bacteroidota bacterium | reverse complement strand
ACGAACGAATATTGTGCCGTGCTGGTCGAAGGAATCCAGGGAGTAGGAGGCATCTACGTGCCCTCGCCGGAGTTTTTGCGGGAAGCGCGCCGCCTCTGCACAGAAACCGGAACCCTGCTCATCATGGATGAAATCCAGTCGGGCTATGGCCGCAGCGGACGTTTTTTTGCCCACCAGCATGCGGGGATCGAGGCAGACCTCATCACCATCGCCAAAGGCATGGGCAACGGCTACCCCATCGGCGGCGTGCTCATCAGCCCCGAAATCAAACCCTGGCACGGCATGCTCGGCACGACCTTCGGAGGAAATCACCTGGCCTGCGCCGCAGCCCTTGCAGTGCTGGAAGTCATTGAGCAGGAGGGACTTATCGCCCATGCAGAAACGCTCGGCGCTTATATAAGCCAAAAGCTGGGCACGATGTCAGGTATCACCGATTTGCGCGGCCAGGGCCTGATGATCGGCATCGAGCTTCCCGGTCCTTATGCGCCCGTGCGCGACCGCTTGCTATATGAAAGCGGTATATTTGTCGGTACCGCTTCGACAAATGTGCTTCGCCTTCTGCCGCCGCTGTGCCTGACACAAGACGAAGCCGATCGTTTCCTGGCAGCGCTGGCGTCTTATATATAAGGAGCTACGCCACACCGTTTCACCGGACTTCGGCCTGGGTGCGTGGGGATGCGGGTAGTCCGGTGGCGGCATCTGCGGCCCTTCGGGCCATTGTCCCCAAAAAATAAAAAAACGCGGGCGCGTTTGCTACAAAGATATCGGTCCGCTGGACCGGGCTTCGCCTCAGCAATAAGAGCAGGATTAATCAGCGATTTCCGGCCCGTAGGGTCGGTATCTTTGTAGAATAGCAGTGTCTTTTATTTTTATATCTGCTTTTGGGCCGGAGGCCTTTGGGGTGTATGCCCTTCGGGCCATTGTCCCAAAAAACAAAAAAACGCGGGTGCATTTGCTACAAAGATATCGGTCCGCTGGACCGGGCTTCGCCAATGGGTTTATATAGCACCGTTCCGCTGACTTTGGTATTAGAAAAGCGAGGGCATGCACGCCCTCAGCAATAAGAGCGGGATTAATCAGCGATTTCCGGCCCGTAGGGTCGGTATCTTTGTAGAATAGCAGTGTCTTTTATTTTTATATCTGCTTTTGGGCCGGAGGCCTTCCGCTGGACTGGACTTCGGCATGACTGCGCGGGGATACGGGTAGTCCGGTAAATGCTATCACAGCGCCCTGCCCAGCCGAAGCGTCCACAAAAGCTGAAGCAAAACCATACAGACCCCCGAAGCGCCAAAAACCATCATGGCGCTTTCGGGGCTGAGATGCTGGCATGCCCAGAGCAGACTCAGCAGCCGCACGGCAAACAGACACACATTAAACCCCAGAAAAGGCCCCAGCTTTCTCCGCACATCTATCATATAAGAGAGAGGCGCCGCTACAAATACCATCGCCATCCAGGGGATCAGGGCGCGGGAAAACTGCCCCGCCAATGCCCATTGCGGACCCAGCACCCAGGCAAAAAGCCAGGGTCCAAGCAGCAGAATCAACAGCAGATAAGGCAGGGCAAGCGACAGCAGCCGGAAAAAAGTACGGCGGGTCAGGTGTGCGAGGGCCGTGTCCGATTCGCGGGCCGCCTCGCTCGCTTTGGCATAAAACACCTCGCCTACAGCCATTGAAAACAGCGTGGCAGGCAAAGAAAGCACCCGGTCGGTCTGGGTAAACTGTCCGGCGATGTCGCTGCCATAAAAAGAGGTAAAAAAATACACAGGCAAAAAACGCGCTGCCGTGTTGAGCCATGCGCTGAGCATCCCGTAGCGGGGAAAATCGTTGTATTCGCGGGCCAGGGCGCGGAGCCGGGCCAGGGCCGGACGCTGGCTGAGCAGCTCCGGTGAGAGCAGGAACAATACCGCAGCAGCCTGTCCGGCGATCCAGCCGAGGATCAGGCCCGAAGGGCCTTCGTGGCTGAGGCCGAGGCCCACAGCGACAACGCCGCTGGCCAGCGCCCGGAGTAAGCGGCTCATTGCCAGGCGCTTATAAGCGCCCCGGCGGTTGAGCCAGACCCGCAGGGCCTGCTGCGTCCCCTCCAGTGCCGCACTCAGCGGCAGGGCGAAACGCCAGTCTCCCAGGGCCTCTATGCCCGGAACCGCAGGCAGCAAGGCTGCCAAAACCAGCAGCGCCAGCGCCGCCACAGCCGTAATGCCCAGGCTCAGCTGGGTCAGGTGAAAGGCCTCGCTGTCGTCTTTAGGCAGCATAATGGCCATTTCGTAGCCGCCATTCATCGCTACGGCCAGAATAATGACCGTGAAAATAAAGATACCCGAAATCCCTACAGCTTCATCGCTGTACAGCCGGGCGCTTATCAGCAGGGTGAGCAGGCCCAGCGCCTGCGCCGAAAAGGTTCCTGCGCTCAGGGTCAGCGCGTTGCGCCAGAAAGAGGCTTTTGCAGGCCCTGTTTCGGGCGCTTTCATGCGGGAGCGGTGCCCCGTGCCGCAAATTTTTTCAGACGGGATACCAGTGACTGATCTATGGGAAAGGTGAAATCAGCCTCTCTGAGGTCCCGAAGGGGAATCCAGCGGAAAATCTGCTGCTCGTCTTCGTCGCTTTCGAAGGCCATCGGGGCCACTGCAATGGGAATATTCAGCGGAGACACAGGCTTTACCCAAAAATACATGGCGATGACCTCATCCGTGTTGCGGAATGCCGATAACTGAAGAAAAGGATTTACGTAAAATATATCGCCTACCCGGATTTCGGTATTCAATTCCTCGATCCATTCGCGCTGAAGACATTTTTCAAGGCCTTCGCCAAACTGAAGCCCTCCGCCGGGGAGTTTGGTCATGCGGATCCCAAAGCGTATTTCGTCAGTTACCAGGAGGCAGCCATCCTCGATCAGGATTCCGTACACCCTTATGTTAAACTGGTTCTGGGTCATTTTCTCCGGAATTCGTTAACTTTGTTACAATATTAGTGATATGAAGCGATTCTCTGGTGTTTTTTTCCTGTTACTCATCTTCTCCGGCCTCTGTGCACAGAGCGACAGCACGACCAACCTGCAAGTGGACCGGGCACGTAATTTCAGCCTCGTATTTAACCGGGGACTGATGCTCACAACGGGCCGGGGCGACTCTGTACCAATCAACGGCAGCAGCTCGGGCAGCATTTTTGTCGGCGGTGGGATTAAGATTCCTTTTGCGAAAAATAAGCTCGGGGTCCGCATTACGCCGGGATTTAACTGGAACAGCATTACCTATGACCAGACCACGACCAAATCCTTTCCCTCCATACCCGACTCTTTGCCCTATCAACTGACGAAGGAAAAGCACTTTTTTGTGCGGCCGGAACTCGGCGCGGGCGTATATGCCAACCTGACCAAGGACGAAGACGGCGATACCCGCTTTTTTGCAGAGGCGGGCGGCTTTGTCAGCTACCTGCTCTCGGCCAGCTACCGGACCACCTACAATAACGCCGACGGGCAAAAGATACAGACCAAAGTTGCCGATCTTGAAACCATCGAGGATGAATTTATCCGTCTTCACTACGGGATATATGCCAGATTGGGCTATAAATGGGCTGCGATCTACTATTCCTGGCGTTTTACCCCTATCTTTGATGAGTTCACCAATGAAAAACTGCGCCCCCGGAATGTGGAAGGGTATAAAAATCCGGTGATCCCTCCGATGGAACTGGGACTTTCTATCTTTTTTTAGCGATGAATGAAGTACCTGAAATTCTCCGCAAACACAGCCTGCGCCATACACAGAGCCGCACCGATATTCTGGGAATATTTGTGGCGCGCAGCAATGCCCTCAGCGAACGGGAGATAGAAAGTGTGCTGGGCGATGCCTGCGACCGCGTAACCATTTACCGGACCCTGACTACGTTTCTGGAGAAAGGAATTTTGCATAAAGTCCCTGATAATGAAGGACTTATGAAGTATGCGCTGTGCCCCAGCGACTGTCATTCGGGGCATTCGCACCGCCATGACCATGTGCACTTTAAATGTACCCAATGCGGCCTGACCCGCTGCGTGGAGGATGTGCGCATCCCCGGCGTTAGCCTGCCCGACGGCTACCAGCTTCAGGAAGTGAGTATGCTGCTTCAGGGACTTTGTCCTGATTGTCAATAAGTTAGCTTACGCGCGGGAGAGCGTGAGCAGGGCACCTTCGGGATATGTAACCTCGGTGAGCGTGAGTCCGCAGGCCTCTGCCTGCATCCCCGCCGCCTGGCGGTCCTGCGCTTCGAGAATCCGCCGGAAATCCTCCACAGTCAGGTGGCCTTTGCCCACCGAAATCAGCGTGCCGACAATGCCACGCACCATTCCCCGCAAAAAACGATTGGCCCGGATATGAAAAATCAGCAGGTGCTCCTGCTCTTCCCACCGCGCTTCGGTGAGGGTGCAAAGAGTAGTTTCCTGCTGGCCATGTGCCTTACAGAAACTTGCAAAGTCCTCATATTCAAGGAGTAAGGACGACCCTTGCCGCATCGCTTCCACATCGAGTTCCTGCTTTACCCACATGGATCTGCCTGTATGAAGCGGCGATTTGCGGGTCGTGATGACATACTCATAAGCGCGGCTCACGGCATCGAAGCGTGCATGCAGATCGGGCGGCTGCGGCTCACAGAGCTGAAGGACAGCAATATCCTGCGGCAAAACCCCATTCATCCGTCGCACAAAAAGGTCAGGCAGGGCCATCTCCGTATCAAAATGCGCAAATAATTGCCGCGCATGCACCCCGGCGTCCGTTCGGCCTGCGCCTGTCACCGGCGTAGCCTGGCGCAGCAGCGTAAAAAGGGCTTCTTCCACCACAGCCTGCACCCCTGTGGCATTGAGCTGGCTCTGCCAGCCCGCATATCTGGCGCCGTGATAGGTGATTTCAATAAAATATCGCAAGAAAAGTGGGTTTAGCGCTACGATGTTAGGAAACTTTAAGCGGATTGACAACCCCAAATCCCCTATCTCCCCTATTCCCCCTTATATCCCCTATACCCCTTATATCCATATTTTCACTATACTTGTGCCGTTCAAACGACTCTCTCTATGTGGCAACGAATCCAAACCCTCTATCTCACCCTGGCCATTGTGCTGAATCTGCTTACGCTGGTGCTTCCGCTCTGGCGCTATGACGCTGGCACCCAGATGGAAGCCCTCAGCGGCCTGCAAACCATCGCCTATGTGGACCCGAACTCTTCGCAGTCCATGTGGTTTTTCAGCCACCCCAACAGCATAAAAAGCGCTGCCAATACCACCTTCGTGCTGCTGGTTTTCGCTGCGGCCGCTGTGCTTACCTATGGCATCTTTCTCTATACCAAGCGCCCCCGCCAGATTCAGATGGCCTATGCAGGCCTCTTTATCCTTCTGGGCCAGACCCTCTCGCTGGTACTCGCTACCCGCCAGGAACCTGACTTTATCGGCGGTGCTACCGACGTCGGCAGACCCGAAATCGGCTTCCTGTTTATCCCTGTATCTATTGTCCTTACCTGGCTGGCGCTCACCCGCATCCGCAAAGATGAAGAACTGGTGAGGTCGGTGGATAGAATCAGATAACAGGGGATAAGGAACAAGGAACAGTACCTGAACCCTGTTCCCTGAAAACTGAAAACTGTATATGAATCTTCTCCTCATAGGCTCGGGCGGCCGCGAACATGCCCTCGCGTGGAAACTCTCTCAGTCGCCGCGCTGCGATACGCTCTTCATTGCGCCGGGCAATCCGGGCACGGCTCAGTGTGGCACAAATGTGAGCCTCGATCCGCTGGATTTTCCGGCGGTGCATCGCTTTGTGCTTGAGCATCAGGTAGATATGGTTGTCGTGGGGCCAGAGCAGCCCCTGGTGGAAGGCATGGCCGACTACCTGGGCGAGCGGGGCGTTCCGGTGATCGGACCCCGTAAGGCAGGTGCGCTGCTGGAGGGGAGCAAGTCTTTTTCAAAGGCTTTTATGGAAAAATATGGCATCCCCAGTGCCAGATATGCCAGTTTTAGTGAGGGGCAACTGGCGGAGGCGCTGGCCTATGTGGCAGAGCATCCGCTGCCGGTGGTGGTCAAAGCCAGCGGACTGGCTGCGGGCAAGGGGGTGCTGATCTGCGAAACACATAGCGAAGCGGCAGAGGCTGTATCGGAAATGCTTTCGGGGAAGGCATTTGGCGATGCGGGGCGCACGGTGGTGATCGAGCAGTTTTTGAAAGGCATCGAAATCTCGGTTTTTGTGCTGACAGATGGCAAAGACTATGTGATTTTGCCCTCAGCCAAGGATTATAAGCGGATTGGCGAAGGGGATACCGGGCTGAATACGGGAGGTATGGGGGCTGTGTCGCCGGTGCCTTTTGCAGATGCGGCGTTTATGCAGCGCGTAGAAAAAACGGTGGTACAGCCTACGGTGCATGGCCTGATGTCGGAAGGAATTCATTATCAGGGATTTATATTTATCGGACTGATGGTGGAGGGGGACATTCCCTGGGTGCTGGAGTATAATGTGCGCATGGGCGACCCTGAGACAGAAGTGGTGATCCCCCGTTTGAAAAATGACCTGGTGGAACTGTTTGAAGCTACGGTCAACGGACAACTGGGGGAGGTAGCGGTCGAAACGGACCCGCGCACCTGCGTAACGGTAATGCTCGTGAGTGGCGGATACCCGGGATCGTATGCCAAGGGCAAGGAGATGCAGCTTCCAGACCCGGCCGGGTCAATGCTTTTCCATGCCGGAACCCGGAAAGATGCAGAAAGATTACTCAGCGACGGCGGGCGCGTGCTGGCCATCAGTTCCTTTGGCGAAAACATCGGGGAGGCTGTCAGTCAGTCGCTTGAGCTGGCAGAGAAGGTACAGTTCGAAGGAAAATATTACAGAAAAGACATTGGACAGGACCTGATTCGTCTGCAACAAATGTAAACTGCTTCATATTACATTTGCTTTTTGCAACACGATTGCATAAATTTGCAGTGTTTCATTTCCCTTTTCCCTTTGAACCTTATCATTCTCTCCCATGTCAAAGGTCATTTTTACCTTTGAACCTTATCATTCTCTCCCATGTCAAAGGTCATTTTTAACAACCGTAATGCGGTATTCGTTCAGGCGCTGCGCAAAAATGTAGATGACTATTTTGCCTCGCACAACATTGCCCCTGTCGGTAACTTCAAACTGTACTCCAAGACAGTTATTCTGCTCACGGCTGCCGTGCTGAACTACATCATTCTGGTGTTTTTTACGCCCCCGGTAGGCATCGCCCTTCTGCTTTGCGCCCTGATGGGACTCAACGTTTCTGCCATTGGCTTTAATGTAATGCACGACGGCGCTCATGGCAGCTATTCCAGCAACAGCCGCCTGAACAACCTCATGGCGCACTCCCTCGACCTGATCGGCGGCAGTTCCTTCCTCTGGAAAATCAAGCACAATGTGATCCACCACACCTACACCAACATTGATGGCGTGGACGATGACATAGATATTAAGCCCATCATGCGTTTCAGTGCGACCCAGCCTAAAATGTGGTTTCACCGCTTTCAGCATGTCTATTGGCCGCTGATGTACTCTCTGCTCACCTTTTTCTGGGTGTTTTTCACGGACTTTTACAAATACTTCACCAAAAAAATCGGCGAAGTACCGATCCGCGACATGAAAGTCTCCGAGCATCTGGCCTTCTGGGGAATGAAAGCGCTGTATTTCACCCTCTTCCTGATCCTGCCTTCGATTTATGTGGGTTTCCTGCCGATGCTGACCGGATATGTGGTGATGTCGCTGGTTACCGGATTTGTGCTTGCCATTGTATTCCAGCTTGCACACGTGGTGGAAGAAACGGAGTTTCCGGTGCCTACCGGTGATCCTGCCCGCATCGAAAATGAATGGGCGATCCACCAGGTGATCACTACGGCCAATTTTGCTACCCAAAACAAAGTGCTGAGCTGGCTGGTCGGCGGTCTGAACTTCCAGATCGAGCACCACCTCTTCCCCAAAATCAGCCACGTCCATTATCCCCAGATCAGCAAAATTGTCAAACAAACCTGCGAACAGTTTGGGATTCAGTACAATGAGCACCCGACCATGCTGAGCTCTATCCGCTCGCATGTGCGCCACCTCCGCCAGATGAGCCTCGCCGCTTAAAGTGCGGGAGATACAGATATAAAAGCGCAGCGCGGATTCGTGCTGCGCTTTTTCTTTTGAGCGACAGCGCAGATGTCGTATCTTCAGCAGGCGAATGCCAGCCTTATGACTTCTATGCTACCCGCTTCCGGCAGTCTCTGCGCCCTGCTTATCGGGCTGCTGC
>RDXT01000448.1 GCA_004292985.1 Bacteroidota bacterium | reverse complement strand
CTGCCCGGACTGACTGTTTTACTCTTCGTATGCTTATATCCGTTGATTTTTCAGCGAAAAAAAATGTCACCTTTGTATATTTCTTTCGTTTTAATTGCAGTAACAGCCATGTTATTTGAATCAATCCTTGAAAGAGAGATAGGAATGTGTTTTTTTGCATACTTTAGCATGGTTTTATCAGGCTACCACGAAAGCACAGATACTGAGTTTATGCAATCTTCCGTTGCCACACCTCAATTATTGCAACAATCTATTTTACGAAAACCCTGAATGAAGATCGGAACCCACTTTGTCGCCTGCTCTGTATCTCTGGCTATTCTGATAAGCCCGGCCTTCCGCCTGTCTGCCCAGATTCTGGAGATGGTGTATGTTGAATCGGGTCAATCTGTCTATATGGATGCGCACCTGGTGCAGAAAGGAGAAACCCTTTACGGTATCTCCCGGAAGTATGGCATTGATATTCAAACACTTACTGAATTAAACAAGCTGAAAGGCAATGTAATTCAGCCTGGACAGCGCCTCTTGCTGGGAGAAAGCCGCAGCGAAGCCAGTGCTGCCCCTGCCACCGCAAACACTACGGATTCCGGCGCGGCCTACCGCACCAATTCACGGGCGATGGCCCCTGCCCAGGGAGAAGCTGCCGTTGGCTCCCTCTCAAACCTCGCGCAGGAAGAGTACCCCGCCCAATCTGAGGATACCTATAGCAGCTCATTTATGGAGCGCCGCGCACAGTCTGCCTCCGCCGCCTATTCGCCGGAAGAAGAGACCCGGATCGAGCGCCGTATTTACCACGAGGTGAAACCCGGCGAAACCCTCTACCAGATCGCCAAACGTTATGGCGTAACGGTCGAAGAGCTTCGGCTCTGGAACTCGGTCTCCTCGCCCCGCGCCGGACAGACCCTGATCGTGGGTAAACAATATGAAGTAACGACCCTCGGCGACCTCGAAAGCCACGAAGCGGCCATAGACCTGCGCACAGCGCGCATGCGCCTCGAAAATGCTCCGGCAGAAACGCCGGCCGCTTCTTCCAAAACCGTGAACGAGGCCAGCGGCACCCGTGGCAATCCGGAGATTGTTTATACACGCGGGCTGGAGCCGGATATGCCTGAGGAGCGGGCTGATTCCAGCACACGCTCCATGCCTGCCTCCGAAAGTGGCACTTATGTGCAGGTGGAGCGCAAAGAGATGGGCGCTGCGCGTTTTTATGCCGTTCACAAAACGCTTCCCGTCGGTTCCACCTTCCGCATGCGCATTCCCGGCAATTCCGGATTTGTGGAAGTTACCGTCGCCGGGAACCTCGAAGCCGGCAGCCGCTACCTGGTGGGCCTCTCTCCCGCCTGCGTGAAAATCCTCAGCGGAAGTGGTGCCACCGATGGCAATGTTACCCTCGAATATGAATAACCTCAGTCAGGCGCCTCCTATGGCTGTATGATCCATCTTTTTGTCGAAACAGAGTTTTACAAAGCCTGGGAGGCGTATGAAAGCGCCACCAAGAATCGTTTTTTCGAACTTGGCCATGCAATCCTGCTCATTGTGGTGTATGAGGTGCTTTTCCGCATCGCATACAATCCGCACATCTATGAGTTTAATGGAGTAGATTCCTGGTTTAAGTTCCTGGGATTTCTGTTTAATACAGGACGCTGGGGAGGCACACTGATCGTATCGGTGCTGCTGGTCGGCTACTGGGGGCACAAGCTTTCACTCGACTGGCGGGGGAAAAAGAGCCTTTCGGAATGGCGGAAAGACCAGCAGGAGCGTAAAAAAAACAAAGACTTTAAGCCCAAGGAAAAAAAGCCTTACCGCCCCAACTGGTATTATTTCGGTTTTCAGGTATTGGAAGGATTTATCTGGGGTTCGCTGCTCAT
>RDXT01000645.1 GCA_004292985.1 Bacteroidota bacterium | reverse complement strand
CAGTGTGTCATTGCCGTAATTGCATCTACCCGGATGAGGAACTGCCGGTTGATGCGGAAAAACGTATTTGGATCGAGGAGGTCTTCGAGTTCGCCCAGGGTATAATCCACCAGATGTCTGCGTTTATCTTTGGTAATCAGGAAAACATACTTTTGCTGACCATAGAAATACGCCACTTCTTCGACCGTGACAGAGCGCAATTTATCCCCGCTGCTCACCATAAAGCGTTTTTTATACTCTTTAACAGGCTGAGGCTGAAGTGATTTCAGGAGTTGCTGAAGGTCGGGCTGGGGATTTTCCGGGTGGCGGTTTTCGGCAAATTTGGCAATGGCGCGTTCGAGTTCTTCCCGCTCGATCGGCTTTAATAAATAGTCTATGCTGTTGAGTTTAAATGCGCGGAGGGCATACTGGTCGTAGGCAGTGGTAAAAATGATGGGCGTGCGAACGTCTATCTGCTCGAAAATCGAGAAACTGTTGCCATCTGCCAGATGGATATCGAGCAGCAGGAGATCGGCTTTTTGCTCTTTCAGCCAGGCGACAGCGCCCTTTACACTGTCTAAGGCAGGGAGAATGTCAGCCTCGGGCAGGATCAGCCGGAGCATACGTTCCAGCCTTCGGGCTGCGGGTGGTTCGTCTTCGATGATCAGGATGCGAAGCATAGGGCAGAATTCGCTTTTTGTTTTTAAAATCCTCTTGTAAATTAACGCAAAATCAGAAACGATATGTCGTGGAGGGACGCAAAGTATTTAATGGCCTATTTTGTACCAGCCCTGGCAGCCTTGTCTATGTACCTGCGCGGCCCCTGGGTATGGCTCGTTCTGGTCGTTTTGTTTGTGATAGTTCCGCTGGCGGAGCAGTTTATGCCGGGTACTACGGCCAACGCAGCGCCGGAGGTAGAGCAAGAGCGGAAGCAGCAACGTTTGTTTGATGTGTTGCTGTACCTCAATGTGCCCATTCAGTACGCCTTGCTCGTATATTTTCTCTATCTGATCACCTATGTACCCCTTTCCGGTGCCGAAACGGCGGGCATCATCGCTTCGATGGGGCTTTGCTGCGGGGTGCTGGGGATTAATGTGGCACATGAACTGGGACATCGCAAGCCTGCCGCCGAGCAATGGATGTCTCAGGCCCTGCTGTTCACCTCTCTATATATGCACTTCTTTATCGAGCACAACCGGGGCCACCACCGCCACGTAGCCACCCCGCTCGA
The DNA here is from genome assembly GCA_004292985.1 of Bacteroidota bacterium. Classification (GTDB taxonomy): domain Bacteria; phylum Bacteroidota; class Bacteroidia; order J057; family J057; genus RDXT01. The sequence continues at coordinate 5,866 of RDXT01000645.1, read as the reverse complement.
TCCGGCCACTGCCCGGCGGGGAGAGCCTATATATGCCTTCTGGCTGCGCTCCGTGCGCGATAGCTGGCTTTCGGCCTGGCATTTAGAGAAAGAGCGTTTGGAAAAACTGGGCAAACACCCTTTTTCGCCTGACAATCAGATGCTGCGCTTTCAGCTTGTGCAGGTGGGAGGCGTATTGCTGATCGCTGCGGTTTTCAGTTGGGGCGCAGCGCTGGCCTTCCTGCTGGCGGCCTTTAGCGGGGCTTTGCTGCTCGAAACCGTAAATTACCTCGAACACTACGGCCTGATGCGCCGCGAAGTGCGCCCTGGCGTATATGAGCGCGTGCAGCCCCGCCATTCGTGGAACTCCAACCGGACCATTGGCCGCATATTGCTATATGAACTGACGCGGCATTCTGACCACCATTACCTGGCGAGCCGTAAGTATCAGATACTCAGGCATTTTGAGGAAAGCCCTGAGCTGCCGGGAGGCTACCCTGCGATGCTGCTGCTTTCGCTGGTACCGCCGCTATGGTTCCGGGTGATGCACCGCGAGCTGGATACCTACGCTGCGCGCCATGTCCAGGCAGCGCCTTCTGCGAACTGAGGCTCAGGCGATCAGCCCTTCAAAAACCCGTTCTGCAGGTCCTGCGAGCCACACATGTCCAGGATCCACCCGCACGCTGAGCTTGCCTCCGGGCGTTGTGATCCCGATGTCCATCCGTTGCTGCCTGTTTTTGGGTAACTGGTTCAGGTACCAGACCAGTGCGCAGGCCGTAACGCCCGTGCCACAACTGAGGGTTTCGTCCTCGACACCGCGCTCGTAGGTTCTGACAGACAAACGGCCTTCGCGCCAGCCGCTGACAAAATTGACATTCACGCCTGCGGGGGCAAATTCTTCGCTGTAACGGATACGTCGCCCCTCTTCAACTACCGGATAGGTGGCGATGTCTTCTGTGAGAAAGCGCACCATGTGGGGCGAGCCCGTGTGCATGTAAAAATCGTGTTCCCGGAGCTTCCGGAAAGAGTCCATGAGCGGGTGCATTTCCAGGACTACATCGGAGCCTTCAAACAGTGCCCTGTGGGGCTTGTCTGTTGCTTCAAAATGGCATTTTTCTGATACAATTCCTATGTGCTGGGCAAAGCGGGCGATGCAGCGGCCTCCATTTCCGCAAAAGGTGCTGGGTCGCCCGTCGCTATTGTAATATTTCATCCGGAAGTCGAGGGTCTCCGATGTTTTGAGCAAAATGAGTCCGTCGGCACCGATGCCAAAGCGTCTGTGGCAGAGCGATTCGATGCGGCGCTCGTCCAACAAGGCTTCAAAACGGTCCTCGCGGTCGTCAATCATGATAAAGTCGTTGCCCGCTCCCTGGTATTTTACAAAAGGAATAGCTATCATAGCTGCAAATGTAAACAGATGTCATTTACCTTGCGCGATTTTGACCTGCTTCTGCCTGCGGATCTTGTGGCCCGTGGCAGGGCTTTGCTGGCCGAAGGGGCTGTACTGGAGATTGTGCGGACGGAAGACGGGGACTGGCAGGCGAGTGTGAAAGGAACGGATGTATATAACGTTCGTATTGCATTGACAGACAGAGAGATACGGGCACATCAGTGTAGTTGTCCTTTTCCGGGAGAAACCTGCAAACACCAGGTGGCAGTATTATTTTGGCTGCGCAGAGATAGCAGGCTGGAGGCTTTCCCGGGGGAATAACCCGCTGCCTCCCTGCAGGCGGATAGGGCCGACGACACATCCATCCGGAAATCCTTTTCCCTCCCGTAATCTGATAATCAGGCGATTACTCTCACATCCATTCGCTATCTTACCCATCACATTAAAGGACTACCCTATGCTTTCCAGACTTACCCGCCTGCATGCAGTGCTGATTGCCTTGATTTGTGCAGTTTTTGCCTGCCAGAAAGAGGAGAAACCGCAGACTCCTCCCCGCGAACTGACCGAAACGGAGAAACGGCTGCCCGAAAATGCCCTTGCAGGGCTTGAGGTGGCCGAAGGGCTGGAACTTACGCTTTTTGCCCATGAACCGATGCTCGTCAATCCTACCAACATAGACGTGGATGTCCGCGGGCGGGTGTGGGTATGCGAGGCATTTAACTACCGCAATTCCCTTAATCCGACCAATCCCTATAAAAAAAGTGGCGACCGGATTCTGATCCTCGAAGATACCGATGGCGATGCCAAAGCGGATAAATCCACCGTTTTTTACCAGGGAGAAGACGTAAATGCGGCCCTGGGCATCTGTGTGCTGGGTAATCGGGCGATTGTTTCGTGCAGCCCGAATGTATTGGTATTTACCGATGACAATGAGGATGGGGTAGCCGACCGCAAGGATACGCTGTTTACGGGCATCGGCGGTACGCAGCACGACCACGCGATACATGCATTTACTGCCGGGCCTGATGGGAAACTCTATTTTAACCACGGAAATGAAGGCAAACAAGTACTCGACAAAAAAGGACAGCCCATCGCCGATGCAGCGGGTCGTATCATCAACGCCTCCGGAAAACCCTGGCGGCAGGGCATGGTCTTCCGCTGTAATCCTGACGGCAGCAGCCTCGAAGTGCTGGGCAGCAATTTCCGCAACAACTACGAAGTAGCGCCCGATGCGTTCGGCACCCTCTGGCAGTCCGACAACGACGACGATGGCAACCGGGGTGTCCGGATCAATTATGTGATGGAGCGGGGCAATTTTGGATACACGGATGAATATACCGGCGCAGGCTGGCAGGCGATTCGCACGGCGATGGACACGGCTGTGCCCCGCAAACACTGGCACCTCTCCGATCCGGGGGTAGTGCCCAACCTGCTGCAGACAGGCGCTGGCTCGCCCACAGGTATTCTGGTGTATGAAGGGAATTTACTGCCCCCCGTTTTTCATAACCAGATGATCCATTGCGATGCGGGCCCCAATGTGGTACGTAGCTATCCGGTAACTGCCGATGGAGCAGGGTATAAGGCAAGTGTAGTGAATTTGGTTAAAGGGGTGAATGACAACTGGTTCCGCCCTTCGGACGTATGCACGGCTCCCGACGGCTCACTGTTTATTGCCGACTGGTACGATCCGGGCGTAGGCGGTCACCAGGCCGGAGATACCACCCGTGGCCGCATTTACCGGCTGGCACCCAAAGGCTCAAAATACAAAGTATCTGCGAATGATTTCTCTACCGCAGCGGGAGCCGCCAAAGCCCTCCAGAACCCCAACGTCTCCGTACGCGCCTCTGCCCACCATGCACTCTCACAAATGGGCGAAAAAGCCGCTGACGAACTGAAAAAACTCTGGAAATCGGACAATGCCCGCTACCGCGCCCGTGCGCTCTGGCTGCTGGCCCACCTGCCGGATGGAGAAAAATACCTGAAACAGGCCCAGAACGACAAAGACAGCGACATCCGCTGTTTGGCCCTGCGTGCTGCCCGCCAGACCCAGAGCGACCCGCTGTCCTGGATCAAAGATGCCGCCAAAGACGAGTCTCCCCAAGTGCGTCGCGAGGCTGCACTGGCCTTGCATGACATCAGCGGTGAAGAAGCCGCTGAGATATGGACGCGTCTCGCCCTGCAATACGACGGCAAAGACCGCTGGTACCTCGAAGCCCTGGGCATCGGCAGTGATAACAATGCAGAGCGCTGCTTTAAGGAGTGGAAGAAAAAGGTGGACAAAGACTGGGACACCCCCGCCGGGCACGACATCGTGTGGCGCGTGCGCTCGGCAGATGCCTTGCCGCTGCTGACAAAACTGATCGAAGCTTCGCCCGATGCGGCAAGCTCGGCCCGCTATTTCCGCTCGCTGGATTTTCACCGGGGACCAGAAAAAACGAAGGCGGTTTTCTCCTTGCTCGATGGCAAAAGAAGCGATCAGGCGGAGATCAATTATATGGTGCTCAATGCATTAACGCCAGATGAAATCCGGGGATCGGCGAAGGCAAGACGGGCGCTGGACATGCAGATCAAAGCCTGGGCCGGAACGGAGCGCTACCTCGACCTCGTGGAGCGGATGAAGCTGAAAGACCAGAGCCGCCGCCTGTATGAGATGGCGATGAGCGATCCGGGAGGGCCTCTGGCTACCCGCGCCGCCGGGCTTGCCCGCGAATATGGCGGCCTGCAACCGTTCCGCAAGGCGCTGGGCAGCCGCAATGAGGAGGAGGTCCGTGCGGCTCTTCAGGTGATCGGTCCCGATGGGGGCTGGAACAAAGACGTAGCCCTGATGATGCGGCAAGTGGCTGAAAATGAAGCATTAAGCATGGCTACCCGCAAAATGGCCATGCAGTTTATTTCACGCGGATGGAGCGGTGAGGATGTGGCGATGGAGGCCATCAAGTCCGGAAAACTGCCCGAAGAGCTCAAAATAGCAGCCGCAACCCAGTTGCTTTCGGCCTACCGCGAGCATGTGCGGGTATTTGCCGCTGAAATACTCAACATCTCCGGCGGTCCCGATCTGCCCCCCATCGCGCAACTGCTTACCCAGAGCGGCAGCGCCCCACAGGGAAAAGAGGTATTCAGCCGCTACTGTGCTTCCTGCCACCTCGCCGATGGCATGGGCGTGAATTTTGGCCCTTCGCTGGCTGAAATTGGCGATAAACTCTCCAAAGAGGGTCTATATGGGGCGATTATTAATCCAGGTGCGGGAGTAAGCTTCGGCTTTGAAGGCTATGAAGTAAAGCTGAAAGATGGACGGATGCTGATGGGCTATGTCGCCAGCCGCACCGACGACGAGGTGCTGCTCCGCATGGCAGGCGGCGTTACGGAGACCCTGGCCCGCGCCGATATCAACTCGATGACCCTTATGGATCAGTCCCTGATGACGGCAGGCCTGCACCGCGCAATGTCCCAGCAGGACCTGGTCAATCTGGTCGAATATCTCAGCCGCCTGAAAAAAGAAGACATGCTGGTAGCGAAATAAGGTGGCTGCCTGTCCCGCTTGCGGGGAGCCTGTCGAAGCCCCGCCCTCACTTCCCGCTAATCAGCTCCGCTGCGTTTTTCATCGCGGAGTCGCTCGGATTGTCGCCACTGAGCATACGCGCCAGCACCAGTACCCGGTCTTCGTGTGAGAGACGGGTTACCTGGGAGCGGGTGGTATCATTGCTGATTTCTTTGGTAAGCTGGAAGTGCTGACTGCCTTTGGCTGCGATCTGCGGCAGGTGCGTAATGGACAGAATCTGGAAGCGCTGGGCCAGCTGCTGCATCAGAATACCCACTCGTGCGGCTGTTTCACCGCTGATACCCGTGTCTATTTCATCAAAAATCAGGACCGGGAACTCCGATTTCTCGGCCAGTACGGCCTTGATGGCCAGCATCACGCGCGAAATTTCACCCCCGGAGGCAATCTGCGAAAGCATTCCCGCAGGCATACCCGGATTGGTCTGGATGAGGAAAAATACGCGGTTAATGCCTCTGGGATAGGCTTTTACCTTACGTCCTTCGATCTCCAGTTCGCTCTCATTTTCATATTGCCGCTCCACAGCCACCTCAAAGCGGGCTTTCTGAAAGCCGATCTGGGTAAGCAGGGCGGATATTTTGTCTTCCAACTGGGGTTTGGCCGAAAGTCGCAGGGCTTCAAGTTCGAGGCCGAGGGTAGCCAGGGCACTAAAGGCAGCGACCTGCTCGCGTTTGAGTGCGCGGATGTTTTCTTCCATCGAAGAGAACTCGTCGAGCTTGCCGCGCAGTTCTGCGGTAAGAGCAATCAGTTCCTGACCGCTGCGTACATTGTATTTGAGCTTGAGTTTGTGGTAGGCCGCCAGGCGCTCTTCGATAAAGGAAAGGCGTTTGGGGTCGGACTCTGCCGCTTCGAGCATGTCCTGAAAGCTGAAGGCAATTTCCTTGAAGGAGGAGCGGATGTCGTTCAGGCGCTCTACTTCATTGAAAATACGCACATTCACA
>RDXT01000447.1 GCA_004292985.1 Bacteroidota bacterium | reverse complement strand
CATTTGCTGAGGGCGTAATGAGAATGAGCCTATAGTAACCTCCTGCCGATGGGAATGTTTACGCTTCGCTTATTCGTAGAGTTCCTTAAACCCAAACTGAGTGGCGATAAACTGGCGTATCCCTGCGGAAGCCTGTGTAATTCGGGTCAGGTTTTCGAGCGATCTGAGATACAGCTCATGAATTACCGTGCTGGTATAATCGCCGTATTCGATTTTATAGATTTCCTCTTCCAGTTTTGAAATGATCAAAGCCCTGCTGCTCCGGTACTCCTGGATTTCGCGGATAAGTTCATATTGGTAAACAGATAATTTTGGCGCTACCCGATCCATGATTTCTGCCAGATTCAACAGGAGGGCCAGCAGTTCTGAGGACTGCTTTCTCGCCGCGCGGAGCATGTCCTGACCTTCGTTTGCAAATTTTTCTTTGTCAAAACCCGCAAGATCCCCTATGGAAGCGACAAAAAGAGCCGTTTGCTCTTCTATCGCAGCCAAAGACGCATGCAGCTCCATCAAATCCTGACGCGCCTGTGCCTCTGCCGTTTCAGGCAGCTCTTTCCGGAGCTTTCCCGACAGCAGAGACTCCATAAACTCGCGGAGAAAGTCGAGTGAGAGTGTCATTTTGTATGGATTAAGGGATCATGCGTGAGTGGGTTTGCGTTATACAAGTTGATGAATCTGAGCGTATTGCAGCAGCATAATGGTCTTGCCATCGCGTATTTCGCCGCTGGCAATCATATCGAGCGCTTGCTGAAACGGTAGTTCCAGCACTTCGATATCTTCCTGGTCGTGCTCAAGCCCGCCGCCCTCGTGTACCTTGTGAACATCGCTATATTCCGCCACAAAAAAGTAGAGAATTTCCGTAACCGAACCCGGTGACATATAGGCTTCGAAGACCTTTCTCACATCAGTAACCTGGTAGCCGGTTTCCTCTTCGGTTTCGCGCCGGATACAGTCTTCGGCATTGTCTTTATCGAGCAGTCCTGCGCAGGCTTCGATCAGCAGGCCTGTTTCATTGCCATTGAGATAGGTGGGCATCCGGAACTGACGGGTAAGAATGACCGTGCGCTGCTCGCGGTTGTAAAGCAGGATGGTTGCGCCATTTCCCCGGTCGTAGGCTTCCCGGTTTTGGGTCTGCCAGGTGCCGTTTTTCTTTTGAAAATCGAAGCTTACTTTGCGAAGCGTGTACCAGTTGTCTGAAAGGACATCGAGCTGAAGGTTTCTGATCCGGGGATTGCTCATGAGGTAAAGATGCGTTCGTAATGGCTTCAAATATGGGATAAGAATGGGTTTGAACAAGGGAAAAATTTTTCTCCTGCGTGATATGAAAAGAATTCGTCCACATTTCACTTTCCGGCTCTACCTTTATGGGCAGAATTACACTTACGACCCACCCTATGGCAAATCCCCAGGAACTCTCTGTAAAACTGGTAGTTGATATGTGGCACACCCACATTCAGCGATGTAATCAACTCTTAGAAGCGCTTTCCGATGAGCAGTTGCTCCGGGAAATTGCTCCCGGCAAAAACAGGGGTATCTATCTGCTGGGCCATCTCACAGCCGTTCACGACCGTATGATCACGCTGCTGGGCTTGGGGGAGAGACTTTGTCCTCAGTTGGATGGCCCTTTCCTGAGCCAGCCTGACAGAGCAGCAGAAGACACAGCTACGGTTTCTGAATTGCGGGAATATTGGAATGCGGTAAATACGGCGCTGGCAGAAGGGTTTACCACCTTGACACCTGAGGCCTGGTTTCAGCGGCACAATGCCGTTTCAGAAGAAGATTTTGCCAAAGAGCCTCACCGCAACAAACTGAATCTGCTGCTCAACAGGAGCCATCACCTGGCCTATCATTTCGGGCAGATCGTGCTGCT
>RDXT01000446.1 GCA_004292985.1 Bacteroidota bacterium | reverse complement strand
CCTTCCTGGTGGGGACGCTTTTTTCTGGCCTGGATGGTCTGCCTGATTCCCTTTTTTATTGTGAATGGGGTCCTTACCTCCCTTCCGGTGGTCTGGTATAACAATGCCCAAAACCTCGGCATCCGCCTCGGCACCATTCCCATCGAAGACAGCATGTACCTGATGCTGATGCTCTCGCTGATTATGCTGGTCTATGAACCTTTGAAAAAGCGGCAAACCCACCTCACACCCACCCCTGCATGAAGCGAAACACCTCAGTCAGAGGCCTTTACATAGGCATTGCGGTCATTCTGCTCTGGAGCCTGAGTCTGGCCTGGAACCTCTGGCGGCCCCTCGACTTTGCCTCTCCCCTCACCTATCTGATGATCCTGGTGCAGACGCACCTTTTTACGGGGCTTTTTATCACCGCCCATGATGCCATGCACGGCTCTGTGCACCCCAACCTGAAGATCAACAACGCGCTGGGCCGCATCTGCACCACCCTCTTCATTTTCAACTCCTACCAGACCCTCCGGCCCAAACACTACGAGCATCACCGTTTTGTAGGCACGGACAAAGACCCCGATTTTCACAAGGGAAGTGCGGGTTTCTGGCCCTGGTACTACTCTTTTTTGCGCGAATACATCAGCTGGAAACAGCTCCTGCTGGCGGCGATCACCTTTAATGTAGCGGCGATCTGGATTTCGCAGCCCCATCTGATCCTGTATTGGGTAGTCCCCTCGCTGCTGAGTACGCTGCAACTGTTTTATTTCGGCACCTATGTTCCCCACATGGGCGAGCATGACCCTGACAACGTACACAAAGCGCATACCTTGTCCCGAAACCACGTATGGGCTTTTCTGAGCTGCTACTTTTTTGGCTATCACTACGAGCACCACGACGCACCCGCGATGCCCTGGTGGCGGCTTTGGGAGACGAAGGAGGGGAGATAGGCCCCACATCATCGCAGGGCCTGTATTTTTCGCTTACAATATTGTACTCAGGTACTTATAGCTCGATGTAATGCTCTCCACAGCATTGGCGGGCATGTCGTGCTCGACAAAAAACTGCTTCAGGCCGGCGGTTTTGGCGGCGGCAAAAATGCGTTTGAAGTCAATCGAACCTTCGCCCACAGGCTTCAGGTTTTTAAACTCCGCATCAAAATCCTTGACATGCCACAGCGGGAAACGTCCGGGGTGCTGCTCAAAAAGCGCTACCGGATCTACACCTGCTTTGCTTACCCAGGCGAGGTCCAGCTCCATTTTCAGCACGTCGGGGCTGAGCTGGGAGAGGAATATGTCATAGGGCTTTTGTCCTTCGATGGCCACAAATTCCTTGTCGTGGTTGTGGTAAGCGAGGGTAATGCCTGCTTTTTGGGCGATTTCGCCTGCTTTGCCGAGGGTGTCCACGCCTTGTTTTACCTCGTCGAGCGTTTCGATGGGATGGCTCGCGCACACGAGAAATTTCACACCGCCTTCTGCTGCCTCATCCACTGCCTTTTGGGCATCGTCGCGGAGGTTGTTGATTTTGGGCATTTTGGAGGGGTCGAAGCGGGGATTGGGCTTAAAGGGAGCGCCACCCACATGGTGTGAGCGCCAGTGCAGACCCACGTCTTCGAGCATCTGGCGAAATTCGGCAGGTTTCATGCCATAATAGCCGCCCTTCATGCTGAAAGCCGATTCGATCTCTGTAAAGCCGATGTCAGCGATTTTCTGCAGGTTACCTTTTACATCCTGGTCAAAGGAAGGGAAAAAGGTAAAGAGCTGAAGGCCCATTTTGCGCTTGCGGCCCAGGGCATCGAAAGCGGAGAGTTGATTTGCGAGTAAGCTGCCGACGGCAAAAGCGCCTGCCTGCTTGAGAAATAGTCTGCGGTTAGTCATTGGATAGGGTTAA
>RDXT01000644.1 GCA_004292985.1 Bacteroidota bacterium | reverse complement strand
CTTTTATTGAGGCGAGATGCAAGTTTTATAGCGCTATGCCAGCGGATACGGTACTTACATTTACCGTATCCCGATTTTACATGAGGAGATATAGATGGACATACTCCCAGATAAATGACCGCCATAATAATATCTGCGATATTGCTGCGAGCCTTCGTCAGCGCTGTGAGTCAGATTCAATCCAGAAGTAGAGACAGAGACTTTTCTATGTTTTCTATGCATCTATGTGTTTGATTATCAACATGTTGTATTGTTGCCACCCCCCGGCCCCCATCAGCGGGGGAGAAAAAAAAGGGCCTGCCACTGGCAGACCCTCATATGAGTGTTTGTCGTTCCCTTATTTATTCAGGAAAGGAATCGTCAGCTCCTGACCCGGATGAATCAGATCGGGGTTTTTCAGGATGTTGGTGTTGGCTTCGAAGATGTGGTTGTAGAGGTTTGCCTGTCCATAGTAATGCTTGGCAATTTTGCTCAGACTTTCACCGGCCTTGACCACATGCTTGTGGTAGTATTCGCTCACTTCGCTGTTGATGGTCGCTTCGATGTCGGTTGGAGCCTCACCGCCGATTTCCTTGATTTTGTTCCACATGGCATCTTTCTGAAAAGGAGTGGTAGTTGTACCTCCGATTTTCAGCACGCCGTTTTCTTCGGTTACGTATCCGTCTTTTACACCAAACTCTTTTCCGAGTTCGAGGACTTCATTGTATTTAGCTTGCAGGCTCATAATTGAGTGAGTTAAGGGGTTAAGATAAGACATGGCCAAAATAGGGAGAATAAGATTAAGAGAAAATTAATCTTGTTCAGCAGGTTTGAGACGGGGGCAGGCATACAAGGTCACACATAAAGCGCTATATTGCGAAAACATCCAGATTCAATCCTGAGCTCTGTTATGAAAAATTTTACTTCGCTTTCTGTCTTTATCACAGGCCTGATCGCTTGCTTTCTGATCCCTCACACAGTTTTTGCACAGCGGCACTGCCATACCCAGGAGTATATCGGACTCCAGCTCGCCAAAGATCCGGGCCTCGCTGCCCGCATGGCTGAGCAGCAGCGGCAAATCGCCGAATACCTCGCCCATCACGATGGTAGCTCCCGCTTTACAGACACGGTTTTTACGATTCCGGTCGTGGTGCACGTGGTCTATAATACGCCCGACCAGAACATCAGCGATGCCCAGGTACTCTCGCAGATAGATGTACTCAATGAGGACTTCCGCAAGTTAAATGCAGATACGACCGTTACGCCAGGACCTTTCAAAAGCCTTGCAGGAGACATCAAAATCGAGTTTTGCCTCGCCAATTTTGACCCGCAGGGCCTGCCTACCACCGGAATTACCCGCACGCAGACGACCAACACCGAGTTTGCGCTCGACAACTCTGTTAAATTTACGGCACAGGGCGGGCATGATGCCTGGCCCTACCAGCAGTACCTCAATATGTGGTCCTGCCCGCTCACGGGAGGCATTCTCGGATACTCCTCCGGCATCGGCTTTGGCGGTGATCCGGCTGTGGACGGTGTGGTAATGGGCTATCAGTATTTTGGCCGCGTAGGCAATGTGGACCCCCAGTTTGGTCTGGGCCGCACTGCTACACACGAAATCGGCCACTGGCTGGGCCTGCGCCACATCTGGTCCGACGACAATGACTGCGCCACCGACGACGGCATTTCGGATACGCCTCCGCACCTCGAAGCAAATTTCGGTTGCAAAACCTTCCCCTATATCTCCTGCAACAATGGTCCCAATGGCGATATGTTCGTCAACTATATGGACTACTCCGACGACGCCTGTCTGACGATGTTTACCAAAAAGCAGTCGGCGGTGATGCGCTCCAAGTTTGATGTCGGGGGCGAACGCCGCTCCCTGCTCACTTCGGGCGGCTGTATCAACCCGCTGTTTAATGATGCGGGGATAGACACACTGCTTTCGCCGGGCGGTATCCTCTGCGGAGGTACAGGCGAAATCAAGGCCGTGCTGAAAAATTATGGCAAAAACTTCCTGACAAGCGCCATTATTAAGTTTTATCTGGATGGAACGCTGCTCGGCTCTTATACCTGGACCGGCTCGCTCGACTCCAATGAAACCGCCATTATCATTTATCCGGTGACAGGCGTGACCCCAGGTCCCCACGTGATCGAAGCGGTAACGGCAAGCCCCAACTCTTCCAACGACCCTGACCAGGGAAACAATGGCGCGGATGTGACCTTCCAGTCACTGGAGCACGACGGTCTCCCGATTCCCTATGCTGAAAGCTTCGAAGGGGCCAATTATCCGCCTGTTGACTGGACGCTGCTCAATCCGGACAACAATATTGGCTGGCAAAAGACCACAGCAGCCTCCTATACAGGGGCCGGATCGGTATTTATGGACAATTTTAACTATAGCGCCGTAGGTCAGGTAGATGAATTTGTCGTTACGGACCTCGATATTACGCCATTTCCGCATGCAGGTCTGGCTTTCCGGCTGGCATATGCACAGTTTGGTACCAATACCGGCTTTGCAGACACCCTCGAGGTATGGGTTTCGGGCGATTGTGGCATTACCTACAAGCGTCTGTACAAAAAATACGGCGCAGCGCTGGCAACAGTCGCTCCGGTAGCCGGACCTTTTGTACCCAACAAAAGCCAGTGGAGAGAGGAGTGGGTGGATCTGATTGATTTTGCCGGAAACAACGGGATCAAAATTAAATTCCGCCACACGACCAACTACGAAAACAACCTCTACATAGACGACATCAACATCGTGCAGCTATTTACCCTGGGTGCCGATCCGGTGGAGGGCACTCGCGTGAGCCTCGTGCCCAATCCCGCGCGCGACCACGTGCAGATAACTCTCGAAGGATGGTCTGCCGCAGCAGTTTCGTACCAGATTCTGGATGTGTCGGGCAGAGAAGTAGCGCAGGGTGTGTGGAGCCAGGCCGCCGCAAGCCATGAGATTTCTACGGCAGCACTGCCCAGAGGCCTTTATCTGGTCCGCCTGTCGCAGGAAAACCGCAGCTTCCAGGGCAAACTGATGCTGGAATAATCCCGTACCGGCGACTTGAGTCGCTGTTACCGTAGCGGCGACTTGAGTCGCTGTCCAAAAGATCAATAAAAAAAGGGCGGCCCTCAGGTCGCCCTTATCTTTTTACAGACAGCAGCTTACTTTTTTCCGGAGAAGCGGTCGGCCACCTGCAGGACAACATACACTGCAACACCGATAAGTCCCAGCCAGAGCGCTACATTCAGCGCCTTCAGGGCCGCAACTACCAGAAATACAGCCGCCAGCGGAATTGCTACCTTGCCCCAGAGCGGAAGTTTCATATACGAGCGGAGTAACCAGTTCTTGTCCATAATTGATGAGGGTTTCTTCTCTTTATTCGTAAAAGAAGGATAATAGGTTGCATTTCAGTGTCTGTCAGACGAAAAGTGCATAACAGATCGTTTGTTTGCAGAGCGTAGATTCTCTACTTTTACCGTGAACCCCTATCTGCACCCTTTATGAAATCCCCGCGCCTGCTGCTGACCCTGCTGTTGCTGGCTACAACCGTTTCCCTGATGGCACAGTCTCCCTTTGCATACGAAAAAGCCTGGCGAAGCATAGACTCGCTGGAGCAAAAAAAACTGACCCGGCAAGGTATAGAAGAGAGCGAGCGTGTCCGCCTCATTGCCGATGCCGAAAAAAATGACCCGCAGTACATCCGGGCGCTGGTCTATGTGCTGAAATTTCAGCAGGTGATCGAAGAAAAATCGGATTCACTGGCCGTGTCACGCCTGAGCGATGAGATTAAGCGCTCCTCTTTTCCGCGCAAGGCTGTGCTTCAGTCCATGAAAGCGGAGCTGCTGAGCCAGTATTTTTCCGGCAACAACTGGCAGATTTCCCAGCGGACTGCGCAGGAAACAACGGGTGAGGATTTCCAGACCTGGGATGCCGCTACCTTCGTCCGCGAAATATCCGCGCTCCATCTGGCCTCGGTCTCTCAGGCCGCTGATCTGCAGAAAATCAGCATAGACAGCTGGGCCGCTGCCCTGGTCCGGGGAGATGAATCAGTGCGCTACCGCCCGACCCTTTACGATCTGCTGGCCCACCGGGCGATGGATTATTTCGCCAATAATGGCAATTCCCTTCCGGAGGCTACTGACGAATGGAAACTGAGCGCCGCTGCGGGTTTTGCGCCTGCCGAGCAGTTTGTGCAGCAGAGCCTGCCTAATAACACTTCACGTGTGGCGCAGATCCTGCGGATGTACCAGCAGATTCTGGCCTTTCACCTGAGCCGCAAGGACCCTTATGCCCTCGTGGACGCCGATCTCAAGCGCCTGGCCTATGTGCGGGGCCAGCTGGGCGAGTCCCTCACCAAAGAAGCTTACCGCACGGCATTAGACAAACTTTCCCTCCAGCACCTGTCGCATCCGGTGCGGGCAGATGTGATCTATGAACTGGCCCGCCTGCTGACCGAAGATGCGCAAAACTATGATCCCTTTGATCCGGCGAAAAAAAATGCAGACAGCTACCGCAGGGCGCTGGGACTGTGCGAAGAGATGATTAATGTGTTTCCCCAAAGCCGGGGCGCACTCAACTGCAAGGCCCTGAGGGACAATCAGATCAAGCAGAAAAACATCGAGCTGAGCATCGAAACGGTGAATATTCCCAATCAGCCTTTCCGTACCCTGGTCGAATGGCGGAACGTGGACAAGCTCTATTTCCGGGTGATCGAGTGGGACGATCGTACAGAGAAGCTTATTTCGCAGTTCCGGTATGGGGAAGATGGCAAGCTGGTCAATATGCTGCGCGAGCGCAAGGTCATCCTGGCCTTCGAACAGAGCCTGCCCGACGACGGCGATTTTCACAAGCACCGCGCCGAAGTCCGCGTGCCGCCGCTTCCGGCAGGAAAATATATCCTGCTGGCCTCCAGCGACAAACAGTTTCGTTTTAGTGGTCAGGGCCTTGCCTATGCCCGCACACAGGTGTCGCAGCTTTCCTGGCTTTACAAAGCCGACCCGCGCGAGGGCCATCACTACTACCTCACCAACCGCCAGACGGGTCTTCCGGTCGTGGGTGCCGAAGCCCAGGTAACGCTCTATGACCGCTGGAACCAGTCAAACGCAAGTTCTGGAGGCAAATTTAAGACTGACGCCGATGGACACATTTTCTTCAACGTTCCAGAAGAAAGATCATTTACCGTCCAGTTCACCGACCGCAACGACAAGATCAGCACGGACTGGGTATATGGCGGCTACCGTTACCGGGAAGCCACGAAACCCCTTCCGGTGCAGCAGACCTACTTTTTCACCGACCGAAGCATCTACCGTCCGGGACAGACCATTCATTTTAAGGCCATTTTGCTCGAAAAAGAAGAAAATGCAGTTCGTATCCTTCCGGGGCAGGACCTGACAGTTCGTTTTCTGGATGTAAATGGTCAGGAGGTCGGCACGCAGACCCTGCGCACCAATTCCTATGGCAGCGTTGCAGGAACCTTTACAGCGCCATCGGGGGGCCTGACCGGGGCCATGCAATTGGTTACCGCTTCGGGCAATACCTCGGTCCGGGTCGAAGAGTACAAACGACCTACCTTTGAAGTGACTGCCGATCCGGTGAAAGGCGCGTATAAATTACTTGAAAATATTACCGTAACCGGCTCAGCCAAAGCCTTTTCCGGTGCGCCCATCGGAGGCGCTCAGGTGAAATACCGGGTAGTCCGCCAGGCGCGCTATCCCTACTGGTATGGCTGGTGGTGGCGGCCTATGCCGACTACAGCTTCCCGCGAGATCGCTTCGGGAAATGTAGCCAGCAGCGACGAAGGTACCTTCAGCATTACCTTTCCGGCCTTACCTGACGAAACCGTTAATCCGGAAGACAAGCCCGTGTTTACCTACACCTTATATATAGATGTAGTGGACATCAGCGGCGAAACCCGCAGTACCTCTGCTTCGGTGCAGGTGGGCTATGTCTCTGTGGAGCTTGAAGCGGAGATCCCTTCGCAGGTGAACAAGGCCCAGCCGGGCGTATTTGCCCTGAAAGGCCGCAACCTGAATGGCGAAGAAACCCCAGTGAAAGGAAAACTTCGCATTTACCCCCTCAAAGCCCCGGCAGCCAACCTCCGCGACCGCCGATGGGCACGCCAGGACCGTTTTACCCTGACCGAGGCGGTGTACAAACAGAACTTCCCGCGCGATGTCTATACCAATGAAGATCAGATGGAAAACTGGCCCCAGGGTGCAGCCATCACAGATCAGGATTTTGATACGGGCATTTCCGCTGAGGTGAAAGCAGATTTTCTGCGCAATGCACCTGCGGGCAGCTATAAAGCGGAGTTTCAGACCGAAGCCGGAACGCTGGTTCGCTATTTTACGCTCTATGATCCGGCGGCTAAGGTGCCTGCGGTTCCCGTTTGGCTGAGTGGTCAGTTGGATAAAAGCAAGGCCGCGCCCGGAGAGACCGTTACCCTGACCCTGACGACCAGCGAGCCGACCCTTAGCGTGCGCTACCAGTTGAGCCAGGGAGAAAAAATATTCGAATCCCGCCGCATAGATCTGGTTCAGGGAAATAACCAGGTGAAGATTCCCATCATAGATGCCTACAAAGGGGATGTGCACATTCACATAGTCTGGATGAGTCACAACCAGTACCGGGAGGATAACTATTCCATTTCGGTGCCCTGGACAGAGAAAGAGCTGAAACTGGAGTGGATTACCTTCCGCAAGGCGCTGCAACCCGGCCAGCAGGAGCAGTGGAAGCTGAAAATCAGCGGTCCGGCAGCAGAGCGGGTAGCTGCGGAGATGGTAGCCAGCCTCTATGATGCTTCCCTCGATGCATTTACCCCCCATAGCTTTTCGTTTTACCGCTATCCGACCTACTGGGGCGCTTCAGGCTATCAGACAAGTGGCTATGGTACGACCGGCTCCGATCTGGTATCCTATAAATGGAACCTGTCTTCGGGCTATGTGAGCACCACCTACGATGCGCTTGCCTGGTGGGACTACTCCCTGTTTAACCGCTGGCGGCGAAATGCTCCGATGATGGAGATGATGTCTGCACCAATGTCGGCAGGTGCGCCTGCCCCCCGCGGAAGCAGAATAGCAGAGCGTGAGAAGAAATCCCGGATGGA
>RDXT01000445.1 GCA_004292985.1 Bacteroidota bacterium | reverse complement strand
ATGTCCTTCCCCACCCAGCACCGAAAACAGGTGCAGCAGGTGCGGGAAGACGGCCTCCATGCACTCCTCAGCGCCTTTGGCGGAGCCGGGTAGTGCCAGGATCACGCGCTGACCCCGGATGCCAGCCACAGATCGCGACAGCATCGCGTAGGGCATACGTTCCTGCCCGTAGCGGCGCATCTGCTCTTCCACGCCGGGCAGGCGAAGGTCGAGCAGAGGGATCAGCGCGTCGGGGGTTACGTCGCGGGGACTCACGCCCGTGCCCCCGGTGAAAATCAGCAGGTCGCTGTTTGTCTCCTGTACCAGTCGCGTGATTTCTGCGGCTTCGTCGGGAATGACAGCGTACTCCGTTTGCAGGCCCATGCCGCGCAGACGCGTTTCGATCAGTTTGCCGGAGCGGTCCTGCTTCTCACCCCGTGAAATGGAGTCGGAGCAGACTACCACCTGCGCCCGCAGCGGGCGGACAGGGGCTGCAAAGGAGGATTTGCCCCCCGTTTTGCTGAGGAGTTTGATTGTGCCGATCTCGACTGCCGGGTCCACGGGCTTGAGCATATCGTAGATCGTGAGGGCGGAGACGCTGGCCCCATGCATGGCCTCGACTTCGACTCCGGTTTTGTATATGGTCCTGACAGTCACATAGATATGAATGCTCAGGCCCTCGATTTCGTAGCGGATGGCCGCGTACTCGATCGGCAGCGGGTGGCAGTCGGGCAGCAAATCGGGCGTTTTTTTGATGCCCAGCAGGCCTGCGGCACGGGCCATTTCAAAGATGTCGCCTTTCGGGACCTGACGCGCCTCGACCAGCGCGATCGTCTCCGGGCGGCTGACGTTGACTACTGCCAGGGCAGTCGCCTCGCGCAGGGTACTGGATTTATGAGTAATATCGACCATGGGCATTAAGTTTACACGGAGGCACAGAGACACTGAGTTGCACAGAGGTAATCCGATGGTTCATTTCATCGTTTCTCCGTGTACCTCCGTGACTCCATGTCTCTGTGGTAATACAACAAGACTCACACATTTACCTTCCACTGGTGAGTTTCGTCGTCAAATATTTCTTTCCCAAACACAGGCACTTTGGCCTTGATCTCCTCTACCAGAAACTGACAGCCCTCCGTAGCTGCTTTCCGGTGAGCGGAGGACGTGAACACAAGAAAACAGATTTCTCCCGCATTCACCCGCCCCAGACTGTGGTAAATATGGCAGCATGTCAGATCAAAGGCTGCGAAAGCCGCCTCCCGGATCTCATGGAGCACAGGCCCCGCCATTTCTTCATAGGCCGTGTATTCGATGGCCGCCACCCGCCGCTCTCCGATCTGATCGGCCCGCACCTGCCCAAGAAAGAGGCTGTGGGCGCCGATTTCCTGCTTCGACTGATGCGCGGTGATCATCTGGGCTACTTTTTCCGGTGGAATAGCCCCCTGCACAAATACCGTTTTTTCTTTTTTCGCGCTCATACTACCCATTGTTGAATGCCTCCCGCTACCTGCCGGAGCTTATAAAATCCCTGTTCCGTAGCCAGCAGCCGGATGGCCTCCGCGCTGCGTTTGCCTGACTGACATACGACAAATACCTCTTCTTCTCTGGGGATTTCCCCGCAGCGATGCAGGAGTTGCCCCATCGGAATCTCTAATACCCGCGCTCCGCTCAGCCGGGGCTGCTCAGAGAGTTCGCGTACGTCGAGGTACCAGGGGCCGTCCGCAGCACAGTGCAGTGCAACAGGGCTAATTCCCTGATTTTTAATGCGTTGCACTTCCATCTCACTTCGCTCAAAGCGGATTATCTGCTCCTGCATCGTGAGCAGATCCACGATTTTCAGCCTGCCTGACAGCACCTGACCCATTTGCAGGATCATTTTCAGCGCCTCAGCCGCCT
>RDXT01000643.1 GCA_004292985.1 Bacteroidota bacterium | reverse complement strand
TGGGCACTGGGACACAAAACGGTAACCCTCGTGGGTACGCTTCTGCTCATTCTGGCTTCCTTTGCGCTGCCTGCGATGGGTCTGATCGGAACTGAATTTGCCGACCCCGGTGACAAAGGGGAGTTTGTGCTGAAAGTCGAACTGCCCAAGGATGCCACCATCCAGAATACCAACGAGGCCATGCAAATCCTTGAAACGGACCTGGGCAATCGCCCGGAGGTGAAAAAACTCTACGCCAATATCGGTACGAGTTCCAGTGCCTTCGGCTCACTCGAAGGGCAGAACCTCGGCGATATTTTTGTAACGCTGCTCCCTCCCCAGGAGTCGGGTCTGGAAACCAGCCTCTATGCCCGCAGCCTCCAGCTGGAGTTGCAGCAAAAATATCCGGAGTATAAAATCGAAACGGGTCTCCTCGGCCTTCTCGGCGGTGCAGACCAGTTGCCGATCCAGATCATCCTCTCCGGTGCCGACAAAGACAGCCTCTACCTCTTTGCCGATCAGGTAAAAGCCATGATCTCGAAGATAGACGGTGTGGTGGATGCCGACATCAGCGTGGAGCAGGGCAACCCGGAGATCGACATCCGGATGAACCGCGAGCGGATGTCCGACCTCGGCCTCAGCCTCGATATCGTAGGCGCTTCGCTTCAGGCAGCCTTCAACGGCACCGAAGCGACCAAGTACCGCGACGGCGACAATGAGTATGACGTAACGGTGCGCCTCGACCAGTTTAACCGCCGCGACATCTCCGACATCGAAAACCTGAGCTTTATCAACAACCAGGGACAGGCAATCCTGCTTTCGCAGTTTGCCGAGATCAGCCGCGCTGTAGGCCCTACCCAGCTCGACCGACGCAACCGCATTGCGGCTGTAACCATCGGCTCCAACGTGCTGGGCCGTACCTCCGGCTCTGTGGGTGAAGACATTAAGCAGGCGTTTACCAAAATGCACATTCCTGCGGGTGTGGAGATCAGCTACGATGGCGACATTAAAAACCAGGCCGAAGGTTTCGGCAGCCTGGGCCTTGCGCTCATCGCCTCCTTTATCCTGGTGTACCTGATCATGGTGGCCTTGTATGACTCCTATGTCTATCCCTTCGTGGTTATTTTCTCGATTCCGGTGGCCCTCATTGGCGCCTTGCTGGCCCTGGCGCTGAGCATGAAGTCGCTGAGCATCTTCTCGATCCTGGGCTTTATCATGCTGCTGGGTCTGGTATCGAAAAATGCGATTCTGATCGTGGACTTTACCAACCAGCTCAAACGCGAGGGTAAACGCACGGTCGAGGCACTGGTGATTGCGGGCAAAACCCGTCTGCGTCCGATCCTGATGACTACCATCGCGATGGTGATCGGTATGATGCCGATTGCGCTGGCCGACGGTCCTGCATCGGTATGGAAAAACGGTCTTGCCTGGGCGCTCATCGGCGGTCTTACCAGCTCCATGCTGCTGACCCTGCTGGTGGTACCTGCAGTGTACATGTCGGTGGACATTCTGGGAGCCATTTTCTCCGGTGACAAAGAGGGCCGCCCCCGCAAGCATGAGTTGGACTCCATTGATATTGAATCCATTGGCCTGATCGAGCTTGACGAAGCGCTTGGGAATGGCCATGCCCGTACCGAAGAGGCTAAGGCCGAAGGAGCGGTGGTGTGATACCGAAATTGCGGATGAAATATGCCTCCCTGCGCGTTTGGTGCGGGGAGGTTTTTTGTGTTTTGTGAGAAATTTTCTCATAAAACACTTGCTTCTTGCGAAAATTCAGCTAAATTTGAGAAAATCTCTCACAAAATGCTGATTAGCTTCACTGTCGGCAACTACCGCTCCTTTGGAGGGCAGCAAACGCTGAGTCTGGTACCGGCACCCATCACGGACCACCCTCAGAATGTAATCCAGCAGCCGAATATCGCCTTGCTCTCTTCCGCCGCGCTCTATGGCGCCAACGCCTCCGGCAAATCCAACCTGCTGCGGGCCATGAGCATCATGAAACACATCGTCATGGAAGGCTTTGACAACAACTCGGTCAGCGAGCTTCCCTACGATCCCTTCCTGCTGGCACCAGAAGGACCGCAGCAGCCGACCTTTTATGAAATTTCATGCTGGATAGACGGGCTGCGCTACCGCTATGGTTTTGAGGCTGACCAGACAAGCATTCAGGCCGAGTGGCTGTTTGTGGCGGAAAAAAAAGCAGAAAAACCCCTTTTCCTGCGGTTGCGCGACGGAATCGAAGTCAAACGGGCCTTTCCTGAGGGCAAAAACCTCGAAGAGAAAACGCGGGACAACGCGCTCTTCCTGTCAGTGGTGGATAAATTCAACGGCAAGACGGCAGGGCTGATGATGAACTGGTTCCGCAGGCTCAACGTAATCTCCGGCCTGGCGCATGAGGGCTATCGCAGGATCACGTTTCAGATGCTGGAAAACCCGGAACAGCAGGAAATGTTGACCCGTTTTTTCCGTACGCTCGACCTGGGCTTCGAGGGCATCCGGATGGAAGTGATAGACTTGCCGGGGGAAAAAACAGTTGCACTCAAGACCCTGCATCCGGTATCTGACGACCAGGGCAAGCAGGTCAGTACCATTGAATTTGATGTCCGTTTGCAGGAAAGCGCAGGCACCAACAAAGTCATTGACCTCTCAGGGCCTATTTTTGATACCTTGCTGAACGGCGGCGTGCTGGTCGCAGATGAACTGGACGCCAAGCTGCACCCGCTGCTCACCCTCTCGATCATCCGGCTGTTTCAGAACCCGGAGCTTAACCAGAAAGGCGGGCAACTGATCTTCGCAACCCACGACACAAACATCCTCAGCATCTGTAACCTGCGACGAGATCAGATTTATTTCGTGGAAAAAAACAGCAGCGGGGCTTCAGACCTGTATTCGCTGGTAGAATACAACAAGGAAGGAAAGGTGCGCAAGGACCGCTCCTTTGAAAAAGACTATATCAGCGGACGATATGGAGCGATACCGTATGTTGGGGACTTTGACAAGCTGCTGAAGTATGGCGCGGAAAATAAAAATTGACAATGCCGAGCTGAAACGCCGCACCCGTCAGGAAACCCGGCGTAAGGTGGGCGGCAGGACCGAGCGAAAATACCATCTGATCGTTTGCGAGGGCGAGAAAACCGAGCCGAATTATTTCCTGGCCTGGAAGCGAAAGCTCCCGCGCGGGGTTGTCGAATACATCGAAATCGAAGGCAAAGGTGCGAATACACTCAGCCTGGTCGGGCAGGCCGAGCGCATCCGCTCACGAAAAGAAGCCGCCCGTGGGCGAAGTTTTGATTTTACCTGGGCCGTTTTTGACCGCGATAGCTTCCCATCCGATCATTTTGACAATGCTATTCACAAATGCGAACAACTGAAGCCTCCGATCCGCAGCATCTGGTCAAATGAGGCATTTGAACTGTGGTTCCTGCTGCACCTGGAGTTTGTCAATACAGGTATGAAGCGGGAGGATTACAAATCGAGGATCGAACAATGGCTCAGCAGCCGGATGGGAATTCCATTCAGTTATGAGAAAAACCGGGCGGACATGTATGAAATCCTGCAACGATATGGGAACGAAGCCCAGGCGATCAAATGGGCACAGCAGCTTGAAGCCAGCCATACGGGCAGCCGGTTTTCCAGCCACAACCCCTGCACAAAGGTGCACCTGCTGATCGGGGAGCTAAACAAATTGATACAATAGCACTAAATCCAAATTTTCTCTACCTTTCGTAACAAAATCGCCATAACCCTCGTCCTGATTGTACCCTATCCATGGCAAAGAAACGTTTTAACCTGCTCACCGCACTTACCGGGCTGACAATTGAGACCGGTGCCGAAGAAGAGTCCGCTGAGGACACCGCCAACGCCCTGATCGAAAAACTGGCCCAGAAAGCCCGTGCGCAGCAAGAGGCTACCCCTCCGCTGGAAGAAGAACTTCCGGTCACGGACACGCCTGTAGCGGATGTGAAACCCGTAGCGCCGGCCCCGCCGCCTGCCGCTGAAAATCTGGCCGAAAAAGAAGCCAAACACCAGCGCGTGCTCGCTACGCAGGAGATCATGGACTTTATCACGGACGAAGTCAACCAGGAAGGCCCTGACTTCGCTGAGTTTATGGAGCGGCTGGACTCGATCCGCAACCTGGCCGAAGGTACCAACATGAGCGAAGAGCGCATTTTCCAGCTGGCGCACCTGGAGTTTAAAGGCCAGGTAACCCGCGCGCACCTGCTCACGACCGCCGCCCATTACAATGAGCAACTGAAGACCACCTTTTTCGGTCACGCCAAAACCCGCCTCCAGACCGACTATGCCCGCGACGTAAAAGACCTCCGCGCCAAAGCCGAAGAGCTGAAAGCCGCCAACCAGGACCTCGAAGCCCGGATCCGCGAACTTCAGAAGGAAATTGCAGACAATATTCAGAAGGCAGGCGAGATGGAAGCCACCGCCGCCCAGAATGATATTTCCCTGCATCACAAAAAAGCGGCCTACGAATTTGTGATTCCAGCGGTTATTGGTCAAATTGACGAGGTCGCACAAAAAATACAGAAGTACATTGCGCCCGATGAAGATCAGTGAATTTATACTCAACCTGTTTAAGCCAAAGACGACCCAACCCTGGGAGCCTTATGGCGAGGAAAAGAGGAAGATTGGCCGCTGGATTAAAAGGGGACTGTTTACCGTGCTGGGAGCAGGCGCTTTTCTGGTCTATGCATGGCTGAGGCCCACCTTTCCCCTGCTCGACGACCTCTGGAAAATGGTGGTCCTCGGCGGCACAGGTATTGTGCTGTACCTGATCTATGAATTTCGCCATCGCCTGAGCCGCCTCGCCGAGAGCTGGGCTGAAAAGTTGCTGCCCCTCCTGGGCTACGATACCAGCAGCGTGGAAATGCTGCGTCTCACCCTCAACCGCGCCCAGCAGGATGTGAATACCCTGACAGAAACCGTGGACAAACTCTACAGCGCGGAGCAAAAACTGCACAACGCCGTCGAACAACTGCTGCGAAGCAAGGCCAAAGGCACCGATGTGAAGTCCGAACGCATCCTCGTGATTTCGCACCGGTATAAAGAGGTGAAAAAAATGCGCGAAAATATGCAGAAGCAGCGCGACTCCCTCGCCGCCAATGTACGCGCACTCCAGGCGCAGCGCGAGGCCGACAAAACGGCCCTCGAAGCGACCCGCGAAGCCGAAGAAGCCCTCGCAGGCCTGCAACTCGGCAACACGGAGTTTACCAGCTACCGCATGAAAGACGCAGAAAACAACCTCTACTACGAACTGACCAAGTCTATGGCCTCGGTTCAGGAGACCATGAGCGATATGCGCGATCCGCTGGCGGAAGAGGGCGGCCCCTCGGAAAATGACCTCGAAGAGCTGGTCATGGTGCTCAAAAGTGAGTTTGGCTTTAATCCTGCCGACCTCGCTACCGACAATGAGCGCTATGGCCACCGCCCCCGCAACAAAGAATAAGCATTCCCTTTCACTTCTTCCTTTATAAACACACCTAACTATTTCGATACATGGCTAAAGTTACCGTAGCAAACCCCGGACGATTCAGGGTGTTTCGCAATGTGCTGATCGTCGGGCTTCTGTCAGTCGGCGGCGTAATCGGCTACCGCTACCTGTCCAATAAAGGCCTGATTGGGAAAAAACCCACTGAATCTCAATATGTAGAGGCGACTGACGCGCAGTTTGCTGTGCTCAGAACCGCTCCGCCCAACTACGAAAGCACCACGCCCCTGCTGCCCCTGCCTTCCCGCGAAAAATCTACCATCAGCGGCCCGGTCTGGAATGCGATGGGCCTCCCCTGGCAGGCAGTTAACCCTTTTCTCCTGGCCAACGGCGGACAGGTAACGACACAGGGCAGCCTGATGGAAAAAGCCGGAGTCAAAATCAAGACTACCCGCGTGGATGACTATGCCGACCACTACAAGCAGTTCGGCGTATTTGTCAACTCCTTTAAAAAAGACCCAAACACCACCGACGGCGCTCAGTTTCTCTGGTACATGGGTGACGCTTCGCCCTACTATCTGCATAGCCTCACCGAGATTTGCCAGCAGGTGGACCCTGAATATTATCCGGTTGTATTTACCATCTCCGGCGGTTCCTATGGCGAAGACGGCTATTTCGGCCCGCCCGAATGGCTCAACAATCCCGAACTGGCCAAAGGCTCTCTCTGCTCGGCCTACCCGATGGACGGCGACCAGAATATCGTGCTGATCTGGGCGGCGCTGAACCAGCTCAAGGTAAATGTGGATCAGGAAACCTTTGACCCTGAGGCGATTAACTTCTATGCTGCCGGTGACTTTATCAAGGCAACCGATGACTTTATCAGCGGAACCACCGTTAAGCGTCAGGAGATTATCAATGGCAAATTGACGGGTAAAGTGGTCGAAAAAACCGTGGACTCCTACGCTACCTGGACCCCCGGCGATGTGCGCCTGATCGAAAAATACAAAGGCAACAAGCCCATTGCGCGGATTTACAGCACCAAAGAAAACATGAACCAGATGCTGGCTACTTTTGTCGGCCTCAACAAGCACCTGGAAAACAACCGGGGCAAAATTGTGCGGATGGTTTCTGCGATCAGCGATGCCGCCGACCAGGTGAAAACCTACGAGGCCGCCCTGCGTCACTCCTGCGAGATTGCCTCCGAGGTGTTTTCTTCCGATCGCGAGCAGTTTCACTCCGGGCAGTGGTGGCGCACCTATTACACAGGTATAGACACCTTTTTTAATGGCACCAACCTGAAACTCGGCGGCTCACGGGCCATGAACCTCTCCGAAGCGGCTGAGGCACTGGGCGTTACGGGCAGCGGCTATTACAAAAATGAAATTTATCCCTTCTTCGGCGAAAAATACAAGATCCTGTATCCTGCCGACCTGGAGCAATATCCGGATCCGGCCAAAGTATTTGACGGGCGCTATATCGAAGAAGCCTTCCGCCTGAAAGACAAATCGGGTAAATTGTCGGAAGCCACTACGGTAGAATATGCCGAAGGCGAAGCCAAACGCACCTTTGCTACCGCTTCCTACAACATTACCTTCAACAGCAACAGCTCCGTCATTACCCCCGAAGGTCTGAAAGTGCTGCTGGAAGTGTATCGCGTGCTGGCCTCTACCCAGGGA
>RDXT01000444.1 GCA_004292985.1 Bacteroidota bacterium | reverse complement strand
TCGCAGCACTGCCGGCGGAACAGGCACCCGTACACTCGACAAAGACACCGTTTACATCCTGAAAGGATTTGTCTTTGTAAATGACGGCCAAACACTGACTATCCAACCCGGAACGGTTATCAAAGGCGCACCCGGTCAAGGTGCAAATGCCTCCGCGCTGATCATTGCCCGTGGGGGTAAAATCATCGCTGACGGTACTCCTACCCAGCCGATCATCTTTACGGCTGCATCTGACGATGTAACCAACCCTAACGACGTAGCTCCTACCACACAGGGTCTGTGGGGCGGTCTGATCGTGCTGGGCAAAGCAGGTCTGAACACACAGCCTACCGAGCAGGCTATCGAAGGTATCCCTACGGGCGAAGCCCGCGGCCTCTTCGGTGTGGCTCCCGGTGGAACAGCTGTTGATGATGACAACTCCGGTATCATCCGCTATGTATCTATCCGCCACGGCGGTACCAACATCGGCGCTAACAACGAAATCAACGGTCTTACCCTCGGTGGTGTAGGTTCCGGAACCATCGTTGACTATGTAGAAGTATTCAACAATGCTGACGACGGCGTTGAGCTGTTCGGCGGTACGGTTAACATCAAGCACATCATCGTAGCTTTCTATAATGATGACGGCATTGACTACGACATGGGATGGCGTGGCAAAGGTCAGTTTATCTTCGGCATCCAGTCTGATGCTGCCGGTTCTGACCGTGGGGGTGAATATGACGGCGGTACTACGCCTCAGACTGCCCAGCCATATGCTAACCCTGTGCTGTACAACCTTACCTATATCGGTCGTAACATCGGTGGAACAGGTAGCCAGCGTATTGCTACATACCGTGACAATGCGGGTGGACAGATGAATAACTCGATCTTCTATGACCAGGGCCGTGGTATTGACATCGAACTCCGTGGTAACTCTGACGACAGCTATGGCCGTTTCCTGGCTGGCGATCTGAAACTGCGCAACAACATTTTCTGGAACGTAGCCGGAAACGTAGCAAACAACATGTTTACCGTTTCTGCTATTGCTGGTAGTTTTGCAAATGCTGCTGACTCTACTGCTCAGGTAACTCCTGCCCGCGATACCGTTAGAAAGTATTTCGCTGCCGGTTTGAATACCAATGTTAACCCGGTACTCGCAGGTGTTGATCGTACAGCTGGTTCTAACCTGCTCGATCCCCGCCCGGCTGTTGGAGGTGTTGCTTACCAGGGTCTTGCTACTTATCCTGCCAACGATCCTTTCTTCAATGTAGTTAGCTACAAAGGTGCTTTCGGACCTACTCCTAACCATTGGGCCCTCGGATGGACAGCTCTGGATCACTATGATTACCTGAATGTACCTCCTTCCAACGTAATCACCCTGACCAGCGCCAGCATCAATGGCAAACTTTGTCTGACCAAAAACAACACCTATCTCCTCGATGGTTTTGTGTTTGTTGAAGCAGGTGACACCCTCTGCATCGAAGCAGGTACGGTAATCAAAGGTCTGCCCGGCCAGGCTGGTGACGCTTCTGCGCTGATCATCGCCCGTGGCGGTTATATCGACGCTCAGGGCACTGCCGATGAGCCGATCATCTTCACTGCTTTTGCTGACGACGTAGCTAACCCTGATGACCTGACTCCGACCACACAAGGTCTGTGGGGCGGTCTGATCGTGCTGGGCAAGGCAGGTCTGAACACACAGCCTACTGAGCAAGCCATCGAAGGTATCCCTACAGGTGACCCACGCGGCCTCTTCGGTGTTCCTGCCGGTGGAAGCGCTGTTGACAATGACAACTCCGGTATCATCAAGTATGTATCTATCCGTCACGGTGGTACAAACATCGGTGCCAACAACGAAATCAACGGCCTTACCCTCGGTGGTGTAGGTTCCGGAACGAC
>RDXT01000443.1 GCA_004292985.1 Bacteroidota bacterium | reverse complement strand
TCACCGGCAACATCAGCTACAAATTTAGTGAAATAGCCGGGGGTAGCATCCTGACCTGTGTAAACGGTCTTGTTGTCGGGCATAACTACACCACCTTCGAATTCCTGGCGGCCCCAGTTGTACTGCTTGCGAACAGCCTTAGCCTGGCGGGGATCAATCTCCACCATGTAGTTGTAGTTCTGGTACTTCTTGATCTGCTGACCATTCAGTCCGGGGAAACCAGCTGTTGCAGCCTGGCCATTCAGCGTACCTACACCGATCACGAAGTCGGAGGTGTCGCGGTCAATAACATCGGAGTTTTTAGAGCGGACCCACTCCTCAGCGGTCCAGATACGGCCATCGAAAGAAGAAGTGATGCCGCCGCAGTTCATACCGGTGTTACCAACGGTGTTTACGAAGTCCACGTTGAAGAATTTACCGCTGCGACCATCAGCGAGGGTCTGAGGAACGATGATCAGGGTGTCGGTGTTGGGATCGCGTTTTACTTTGAAAACGGTCATACCACCGCCATCGCCGATTTTGTCGTCAGCTACGATCATCTCGTGGTTGATCGAAATCCAGCCCAGATCACCAGATCCGGCAGCAGCAGGCGTAAAGCCGATGAAGTCATGCCACTGCTTGGCAGGAGCTTTTCCGGCAGGGTTACCATAGGTAGCTGTGGTCTGAACGGTATCCACACCGCCAACAAATACAACCTGAAGCTTCAGCGGAGAAGCAGGAACTTTTACAGTAGATGGATTAAAATCAGGAGCGATTGTGGGATCAAATGCGATCTGTGCGCTGGCAGCAACGACAGAGATCAGCAACGTGATAAGTACGTACAGTTTTTTCATCTGAAAATGACTTAGTTAGTATCGTGAGAGATTCGGGCTCAAGTTTCAGCCTTGGTTTTAGGGGATTGTTAAGAAGCTGTTAGGGAAACTCCTCCACAGTAATCTGGAATCATTCTAAATAAGAATTTGCCGATCATTGCGCTATTATATTCGCGGGCATGCTGAACGTGAGTCATCTCCATAAAACATTCGGAAGCGGACAGATCCTGCGGGATATTTCTTTTTCCATCGCTGAGCGGGAAATGCTGGCAGTGCTTGGGCGGTCTGGCAGCGGAAAAACGACCTTACTGAAAATCCTCGCGGGCCTTGAGTCTCAGACCTCAGGCGAAATAGTCATGGAGGGGCGGCAGATCCAGGAAGTGCCTCCACAGAATAGAGGCATTGTGTATCTGTATCAGGAGCCGCTGCTGTTTCCGCACCTCGATGTATATGAAAACCTGGCATTCGGGCTTCGCCTGCGTAACACAGATAAGGCTATGCTTCACCCGCAGGTAGAAGAAATGCTTTCGCTGCTGGGTCTGGAGGGCCTTGCTGCGCGGATGCCGGGACAGCTTTCAGGCGGACAAAAGCAGCGGGTGGCGTTTGGCAGGGCCTTGCTTGTGAAGCCCCGCATGCTGCTGCTCGATGAGCCTTTCGGCAACCTCGACTCCGAAACCCGCCGCCAGATGCAGGACCTCTTGCGCAAAACGACCACTGCCTATCAGATTTCGGGGATATTTGTCACACACGATATACGGGAGGCAATGGTCATGGGCGACCGTCTGGCCTATATCCACCAGGGCGACCTGACCTGCTACGACTCGCGCGAGGCATTTTTGCAGGACCCACGCACCGAAGCTGCCCGCGAACGCGATTTCTGGCTGAGCCTCTCCACCGATACGCCTAACGCTTCACCCGCATGAAAAAAACAGATAAACTGCATGAACTGATCCAGTCCATGAGCATGTCTGAGAAGCGGTATTTTAAGCTCTTCGCCAGCAGACATACCATTGGCGAGCAAAATAACTACATACAGCTCTTCGAGGTGCTCGAGGAAATGCCTGAGT
>RDXT01000642.1 GCA_004292985.1 Bacteroidota bacterium | reverse complement strand
ACTGGGCCGCATGAGCCACGAAAACGTAGTGGTGCAGTCTGACCGCAAAACCGTGTATTTCGGCGAAGATGCCCCTGACGGCAGCGTATATAAGTTTGTGGCTGACGTAGCTGACAACCTTACCTCCGGCACCCTGTATGTGCTGAAAATAAACCAACCCCTGGTTGGCGGTGAGCCTCAGGGAACTACCGGACAGTGGGTTGTGGTGCCCAACACCACCAAGCAGGAGCGCAACACCACCAAGGCCCAGGCGATCGCACTGGCAGCTACTCCTTTCGCAGGAGTTGAAGACGTGGAGATCAGCCCGCTCGATGGCAAAATTTACTTTGCTGTAAAAGGCGTAGGCCGCGTATATCGCTTTACCGACGACGGAACGACCGTAAGCAACTTTGCGACCTTCGCAGGTAACCGCGACTACCGTATCACCACCCAGAGCGGTGTAGTATCTGAGCCATGGGGCCAGGGCAACGACAACCTGAGCTTCGACGACCGTGGCAACCTCTGGGTACTCCAGGATGGCGGACGCAACCACGTATGGCTGCTGCGCCCCGACCACACCCAGGACGCCCCTAAGGTAGAAGTGTTCATGCAGACACCTGCCGGATCTGAGCCTACAGGTATGACCTTCACCCCTGACTACCGCTACATGTTCATCTCGATTCAGGAGCCATCCAGTGCCAACACGGATCTCCAGGAAGACGTAGCCGGTGTGGCTAACCCCTTTAATAAGAGCCGCGCACTCGTAGTTGCACGCTCCAAGTATCTGGGTGTGCCTCAGAACGTTGCGATTGATCCCAACTCCGGGGCAGGAAGCATCTCTGTGTATCCGAACCCCTTCCGCGACGTGCTGAACATCGAAATCGAAACGAAGAAGTCCGGTTCTGTCGGAATCGAACTTGTGGACCAGCAGGGCCGCATCGTTATGAGCCAGACCATGTCTGTGAAGGCTTCGGGCAAACATTCATTTGAACTGCCTGTGCCTGCCGACCTCGCGATGGGCCTCTACTTCTGCCGCGTAAGCAGCAGCGACGCAATCTCTGTGCAGAAACTGCTCCGCCAGTAAGCTATACTTCCGTTTTAGAACGCTTCCCCTCTGCTCTGTGCAGGGGGGATTTTTTTTTAGCCGCATACGCAACCTTTCATCTGTACGTTTGTCTATATGATATGTTCTGATCCCCTATCAGAAAAAAGGCGATACGATACAGGTATTTTGTCCGGGACCTTTTGTAAACATTAACCTGTATTTTTGTATGAAGAAGTTTTTGTTTGGAATCACCTTTGCGCTCTGCGCCCTGCTTGTCTCCTGCGAAGTCATTGACGACATTTTCTCTTCTGCTGATGATGGGGTACACCCCGACGCGGTAATTGCCACTCCTGCCGACCTTGCCGGGACCTGGGAAATTACTGCTTTTTGCGCGGCAGACAGCGACACCCTGGCCTTCTCGCTTTATACCATTGACATCCAGGCAGATAGCACCATCAGTATTTATGTACAGGGCACCTTGCTTGTGCAGGGAAGCTGGTCACTTGTCGCCAACGGGCAGGGTCTTCAGATTGAGTTCCCCGGCGATGACGATGACATCTGGTATGATTTTGATGAATGCTGGTCTGTCATGCTGAATGAAAACGGCGAACTCTGGCTCCTGGACTATGATGACGACGATGACCACGGCAACGGAAGCCATGACGACGACGATGACCACGGCAACGGAAGCCATGACGACGACGATGACGACGATGATGATGATGATGATGATGATGACGACGATGATGATGACGATGATGACGATTTGGACTGCGAATTGCGTCTGCGCCGTATCTAAGCCTCCGGCATCCTGATACATCCGCCTCCGCAACTGCGGGGGCATTTTTTTGCCCTATACTTTCGTGTATCTTCGGGTATGACATTCCGTCCCCGTGTGCTGGTAGCGCCTCTGGACTGGGGCCTGGGGCACGCCAGCCGCTGTATTCCTCTTATCGAACTATTGCTGCGGCAGCCTGTGCAGGTGGTGCTGGGCGGCGCGGGCGACTCGCTGCTGCTGCTCCGGCGGAGGTACCCCGACCTGCCTTTTTATGAACTGCCCGCCTACGATGTGCGCTATCCCCGGCATGGGGGGCTGGTGGCTGCGGTGCTGTGGCAGATTCCCCGCCTGCGGAGGGTGATCCGGAAAGAACATGCTGTCTTAGAGGCACTTGCAGCAGAGGGTCAGATAGATGCGGTTATTTCCGACAACCGCTACGGGCTATGGTCGGCGCAGATACCGAGCGTATGCGTATGTCACCAGATCGCCCCTTTGCCGCCGCCCTGGATCGCTTTTTTGCAGCCGCTTGTACGCCGGATGCACCAGAGACAGCTCAGGCGCTTTCGGGAGGTCTGGATACCGGACCGGGAAGGCGAGGACGCGCTGGCGGGCAGGCTGGCGCATGGATTTCCGCTTCCGGACAACTACCATTTTGTGGGCCCGCTCTCGCGCTTTGCGGGCGGGGCTACGGCAGGGGTCTGGAGCCGTGCGGACCTGCCGGAGCAAGTGCCGGAAGTGGCAGCGGTATTGTCGGGGCCGGAGCCGCAGCGGAGTATGCTGGAGGCCGCTCTGTTGCGCAGCCTGCCGCAGGGGTCCTGGATTGTGCAGGGCCTGCCTGCGGAGCAAGATCTGCGGCTGGTGCAGGGGATCTGGCTGGTTCCTTTTCTGGAGACGGCTGACCTGAGGCGGCTTTTGTGCGGGGTAAAACGATTGATCGCCAGGCCGGGCTACAGCAGCCTGATGGACTTCGCCGCCCTGGGCATCCGGAATGTTACCCTCATTCCGACTCCGGGCCAGACAGAACAACTTTATCTTGCCAAATGGCTCTCTGCGCAGAATATCGCATGTTATGTCAATCAACCTGCAATTAATGTACAACAACTGGCAGCAGCTTCCGGCGGCGGCAAGGGTTTTCACGCGAAAAAATCAGAAGCAGGCCCTGAAAATGAGGCAGAAAGATTCGTCATAAACTTTCTATATTGTATATTTGAAAATTATCAATCTCTGTCCCTAACAACCTCTTCATCCCAACAACACTTATGAAAAAATTGTACCTGGCTGTGATGCTCCTTTGCTGCGCGCCGGCTGCATGGGCGCAGTACTACTATCTGGCCTATCCTGAAATCGGCAAAAACCCCGGTGGTCTGAACACAGATGCTGAGCTTTCTGTTTCCGGCGGCCTGAGTTCGTCCTGGACGGTTCTCCATCCCGGCAGCGCCGCCACACCTCAGTGGACTGCCACACAGGTGATGCCTTTCCTGTTTAAGTTTAACGGTTCCCCTGCATTTCAATACAAGGTATCTACTGCCGGTATCCTCACTTTTGATATCGCCTCTACGGTTACGCACGGCTATGTCAACGGCACCCTGCCTTCTCCCTCTATCCCGGACAAATCCATCTGTCTCTGGGGTCTGAAAGGAAATACCTCCAACGACAAAATCGTGACCAAGGTATTCGGCACGGCACCCAACCGCCAGTTCTGGATCATGTACAATGGCTACGAGTATGAAGGCGGTGCGCCTATCTGTAACCTGTACTGGAGCATTGTGCTCGAAGAGACCACGAACAATATTTACATTGTGGAC
Organism: Bacteroidota bacterium; assembly: GCA_004292985.1. Lineage (GTDB taxonomy): Bacteria > Bacteroidota > Bacteroidia > J057 > J057 > RDXT01. The sequence goes on along the minus strand of RDXT01000642.1, from coordinate 3,522 downwards.
CAGCGCGGCTCCAACATCGGCTCCTGCCAGGCAGGCCTTACGGTGGGTATTCAGATAGATGCGACCAAGGCCCTGATGGTGGATGGCTCTCCTTCTCTGAACAACCTCGCAGGCACCAACACCAGCGCCTCTGACAATACCTATTATGAGTTTGTATATGGCACCCAGCCTGCCCACGATATGAGCGGCGTTGCGGTGAATGTAGCCGAGGAACTCGAAATGGCCGACGCTCCGGTGGAAATCAGTGGTACCTTCCTGAACCTGGGTGCAGCGCCTATCCGCTCCTTCGACCTGTACTATTCTGTAAACGGTGTCGTTTCTGAACCCAAACACTACCTCAATCCCGTAGCTCCTTTCACCCTGACCCACGATGTGCCCTGGGTTCCCGCAGCGCCCGGCAGCTATGAGATCAAGATGTGGATCGCCAATATCAACGGACAGCCCGACTCCCGCCCTTCCAATGACGAAGTGAGCAAGTCGGTATTTGTGGTCAACAAATACTCTTCCCGCACTGCGCTGATCGAGTCCTTTACCCAGCACAACTGCGGACCCTGTGCGTCTCAGAACCCCTTCCTCGAAGCCACCATCAGCCAGAAGCCTACCAAGACCTCTGTAATCAAATGGGTCGTTACCTGGCCGGGCGCAAATGATGATCCCCGCTATTTCTTCAACACGGCTGACAACGGTGCCCGCCGCACCTACTACAATATCACCGGTGTGCCTACGACCATCTTTGCAGGTACAACTGAAGGTCAGCCTGCCGATGTGACCCCTTCCATGATCGAGGCCGAAAGTGCTGCTCCCGGCCTTTTCGACGTCTCCATTACGGAAGGTATGTCCAATGACTCGCTGAATGTAAGCGTAACTGCTACCCCGATCCGTACCCTGCCCAGCGGACTGAAACTACGGGTGGCCCTGATACAGGACGAGCTGCACTACAGCAACCCTACGGGCACCAACGGCGAAACCGACTTTTACCACATCATGCGCTATACCCTGCCCAATGCCGCCGGAACGACCCTCACAGGTGTGGCAGGTGTGCCCGTTACGGTCAGCGGAAAGCGTAAGGTGCAGCCGATTTTCTACAACAGCTTTATGAAGGCGGTGGTGTTTGTGCAGGACGATGCTACGAAGGAAATCCTGATGGCCAGCAAATCCACAGGTATCTACTTCTGCGCCAATGGCTCTGCCATTATCCCGACCCTCTCTGTGCAGGACGCATCCTGCAACAACAGCGATGGCAGCGCCAAAATCAGCCTGAGCGGCGGCACTGCACCTTTCTCCTACTCCTGGAGCAATGGCGCCACAGCCGACTCCGTATCAGGCCTGGCTCCCGGCATCTACACCCTGACCGTAAGCAGCGCTACCGGATGCCAGTTTAATCTGCCGGTGGAAGTGAAAGAGAAGCCCGCTCCCAAAGTGGTTCTCTCTCCTGAAATGCCTGTTTGCAACGGTGAAAACAGCGGCAAAATCCAGACCTATGTCTATGGCGGCGATGGCCCCTATACCTTTAGCTGGAGCAACAGCGCCACGACCGGAAACATCGAAAACCTGGCTCCCGGCAACTATACCCTGTCCCTGACCGACGCTTCCGGCTGTACGGTCATCCAGAGCGTCAGCGTAGCTGAGCCAGCCCTGCTCACCGGCAGCGCTACCAAACTCAGCAGCGACAATGGCAACACCAATGGTTCCGCCTTTGTCAGCGCCGACGGCGGTGTGTTCCCCTATACCTATAGCTGGAATACCACTCCGGTACAAAGCACTGACACCGCTGTGAACCTCGCAGCAGGTGTATATGAAGTTACCATCACCGATTATTATGGTTGCGAACTGAAAAAGACCGTTACCATCAACTCGACCGTGGGTGTGGAAGACCTCGCTTCGCTGGGCATCGCCGGGCTGGAGACCTTCCCTAACCCTGTGAGCGATGTGCTGAACATTCGTCTGAAGCTGGAAAAAGCGGCAGAAGCCCAGATCCGTCTCTTCGACATGAATGGCAAAACCGTTTACAATGGCCATACCGGCGCTTCGATGATGTACGAAGGCAGCATAGACCTCGGCCGCGCGGCTTCGGGTGTGTATCTGCTGGAAGTGGAAACTGAAAAAGGCGTAGCCCGCCGCCGTATTGCGGTTCAGTAATTTTTCAGGTGAAATAAGAGACAAGAGCCATCCCGGATTGGGATGGCTCTTGTTTTTTTATGACCAATGCTCATAGGCGCTTGCGCGGGGCTGTGCCCCGTGTAGCAGTTTCCGGTATCGGGGCGTAGCCCCGGAGATAGGAGACACAGGGCACAGCCCTGCGCCAGCGAAGCTTATTTCTCAAAACTATAGCTATACAAACGCCCATAGCCGGGATAAAAGCCTGTGAGGGTGATTTTGCCCCGTCCGGATTCGAGTATTTTACGGACCTCCTGCGCTGTGCTGACCTCGCTTTCATTTACCTTCATGATCACAAAATTTTCCTGCATCTGTGTCTGCTGGCGGATTTTGCCGGGGCTGAGGCGGGAGATCAGTACGCCTTTTTCTACGCCGAGGCGGGAAAGTTCACTGGCATTGAGGTCGCGGAGTTCGAGACCCAGCTCACTGAGGGCTTCGCTGCGCTGGGAGGTGTGAATCGAGGTGCCCCCTTCCATATCGGTGAGGGTCACGCGGATGTCTTTGTAGCTGCCGCTGCGATAGATTTTCAGTTCGATGGGGTCGCCGGGGCGCTTGCGGGCGATGATTTCCTGGAGGCGGGAGTTGCCACGGGTTTTGATGCCATCGGCACTGACCACAATATCTCCGGAGCGGACACCGGCTTTTTCTGCTGCGTAGCCGGGGGTAACTTCCTCGATCAGCACCCCTTCGCTAAACGGCACATTCAGCTGTTCGGCAATGTCGCTGTTGAGGTCTTTGACAGTGCGTACGCCTATAAATCCGCGCTGCACAGCGCCGTAGGTCTTGAGGTCGGAGACAATTTTAGCGACAATATTGGCGGGCACTGCGAAGGCATATCCGGCATAAGCGCCTGTGGGGGAGGCAATTGCGGTATTTATTCCGATCAGTTTGCCCTCCAGATTTACAAGCGCGCCACCACTGTTTCCGGGGTTTACAGCCGCATCTGTCTGGATAAATGACTCGATGGCCATCTGGTCTTTGATGATTTCGAGGTCGCGGCCAATGGCGCTCACGATCCCGGCTGTTGCGGTAGAGGCCAGACGGAAGGGGTTGCCCACCGCCAGCACCCACTCACCTACACGAACCTGGTCCGAGTTGGCAAGCTCGATGTAGGGGAGGTTTTTAGCTTCTATTTTAATGAGGGCCAGATCGGTCGAAGGGTCCCGGCCAATAACCTGGGCTTTATAGCTGCGGTTGTCGTAGAGCACCACATCTAATTCATCGGCCTGCTCGATCACGTGGTTATTGGTTACGATATATCCCTCCGGGCTGAGGATAACTCCGGAGCCGCTGGAAGTGGCCTGGCGGGAGTTCTGCTGCTGGGGTTTGATGCCAAATAATTCATAAAAAGGGCTGTACATCGTT
>RDXT01000442.1 GCA_004292985.1 Bacteroidota bacterium | reverse complement strand
TTGTCGCGGGCCTCGGCAATGACTTTGTCAATCTGCGCCTGGGTCATGCCCAGGTTTTCGATCAGCACCGAAGTATCGGGTATTACCAGCTCGTCTTTGAGGATCATCATCGTGAACATCGGCTCGTTGCTCACGTAGATTTCCGCCTTGCGGTTATAGATGTTTCCCCTGGGAGGAATGATCGGCTTGGTGCGGATCACATAGTTGTCGGCCTTGCGGGCATACTCATCGCTGAGCACCTGGATCGAAAACAGGCGCACGACATACGTTAAAAAAATAAATCCCAGAAACCCGATAATGACCGGGCCACGGATGCTGAAACTATCCATATCCCTTTACCTCCCGGCTATCTCTTGTAGAAGAGGTAGCACAATATATAGCTGAAGAAAAATGTGTATAAAGTACTCGTAATTACCTGAAGCAAGGTAAAGAAGAAATCCTTCAGAGAGAAGGCTTCCAGGAAGAAATACAGGCTGTGATGAATAAAGATCAGCGGTAGCAGCAGGGACACAAGCCAGATCGGGCTTTGGACGCTGAAGGTAATTTCGGCGCGGTTGCGGTAGTTGGAGGAACTGATCAGGTCGGTAAGGCCGCCCCTGACGGCCATCATGGCCACACAGGAGAAGGCATGAAGGCCCGTGCCCCCGTCCGAGTGAATATCCACCAGCAGTCCTGTAAAGAAGGCCAGTGCAAGGGTGGCGACCGTAGGCAGGTTAAACGGCAGGGTAATCAGAAACAGAATGAAGACAAAAGGAACCGCGATCTGAAGCAGGCTCAGATAATTGAAGAGAAATACCTGAAAAAACAGGTACAGCAAAAACGAGCCCGTGTATCTCAGCAAATCATTCATCCTGTTCTATGGGCAAGTTTTTTTCCAGTTTCAGCACATCATCCCGGTGGCGGGCATCTATGAGATATACATTCCGCAGGTTCCGGAAGTCTGTAGCCAGTTTAATTTCTGCATTGTAAAAGCCGCCTTCCTTATCTGTATTCAGGCGCGAAATTACCCCTACCCGGATGTCGGGCGGAAAGAGCAGGCTCGATCCGGAAGTAACAATCGAATTGCCCACTTCCAGCGGCACGGTTTCCGGAATATAGGTCAGATAGGCAGTGCTTGCCGACCTTCCCCGCCATTCAAAAAAGCCCACATTGCCCGTCGCATCCGTGCCATCGCTTTTTACAGCCTTCAGGGTCAGGCGAAAGTCAATGTTGAGCGCGCTCTGGGCAAGGCTGTAGTTTTCCTGCACCTCCACCACACGACCTGCAATTCCCTCCGGAGAAATAACCCCCATATCTACAGCTACTCCCTGTTTGGAACCTTTGTCCAGGGTCATGTAGTTGTAGTTTTTGTGTACGCTCTGCTTGATAACCCTGCAGGGGATAAACTCAAAGTCTTCCCGCAGGATCGTCGTGTCAGACATAAAAGCGGATTTCACGCTGTCTTTACCCTTCAGTGCATCATAAGACTGGGTAAGGTTTTTCATGCGCAAAATTTCCTCTTCCAGAAGCTTGTTTTTAACCATCAACTGATCGTTGTCTTCCCTCAGGTGGAAATACGCGTTCAGTTCGCTGCGTTTTTCCTGCACCGCTGCAGAATAGTTCATCAGCGCATCGCCTACGACATGTTTCTGGTGCTCATTGCGTCTGACAATGAGGGAAAACGCGATGCCTTCCAGCAATAAGAAAAGGACCACGTTCCGGTTATCCGAAAGGAATGTAAACAGTCGAAACAAGGGAACCTCAGCTCATCAGGTACTTATACTCTTCCAGGTTTTTCAGGGCGATGCTTCCAAAAAAACTTGGGACGGGCGCTCCGAAGGCAAAGACGCGCCCAGCGATGTGTACGTGTACCTCATGGTCGTCCGCTTTGGCAATGGCGACAAGG
>RDXT01000641.1 GCA_004292985.1 Bacteroidota bacterium | reverse complement strand
CTCTGCCGCCGGCTGCGCCAGGCTTTCAGTTGCTGGAGCACGGGGCTGTTTTCCTTGCGTCCGAGGATCAGCAGTTGCTGGGCTGCGCTGAGGATCTCGCGCCGGGAAAGTTCGTGGGTGCTGCGCAGGCGCAGAGCGATGTCGTGCACCGCATCTTTGAGTGAGGGCGTAGCCGAAAGCTGGGTGGCCAGGGCCAGCAGTTCGCTGGCTTCATTTTTCAGGGGTTGCTGCCGTTCGCGCCAGGCCTCCTGTTTTTCCTGGATCACCTGTTTGCGGTCCTGCTCTTCCATCTGCTCGATTTCTCCGACAGAGGCGAAGCCGGTTTCCGTCAGGTACTCGCGCATTTTTTTTACGCAGTCGTGGTCGCGCTCCCATTCGAGGCGGGCGGGCGTTTTGTATCGCTCGTGGCTGCCGGAGGTGGAGTGTCCCAGCGGCTGGGTTACTTCCCGCACGTGCACTACCACCGGCACGTGCTCGTAGCGGGCCAGTTGCTCGGCATGGCGGTAGGTTTTGAGCAGGGCTTCGTAGTCCCAGGCGTTGACGGTGAGGATTTCGAATCCTCTTTCCTGCTCCGTGCGCTGAAATCCGCGGAGCATGTCGCTGAGACTGGACTTGGTCAGTTGGTATTCATTGGGCACCGAAATGCCATATTCATCATCCCAGATAGACATAATCAGCGGCCCCTGGATCACGCCGATGGCGTTGAGGGTTTCCCAGAAGTGTCCTTCGGCACAGCTTGCATTACCGATGATGCCAAATGCGATTTCTTCTCCGTTTTGGGTAAAGGCTTCAAAATGAGGCTGGTAGGGCAGGTTCCGGTACAGGCGCGATGCCTGGACAAGTCCGGCGAGGCGGGGCATCTGCGAGGCTGTGGGCGAGAGGTCGGCAGTGGTATTGGGCATGTCTATCTGCCGCCGCCAGTCGCCATTTTCATCGAGAATCCGGGTGGCAAAATGGCTGTTCATCTGCCTGCCGCCCGAATGCGGATCGGCTTCGATGTCGGGGTTGGCGTAGAGCTGGGCAAAAAACTGTTTGAGGGTGACCATGCCCGAAGCGAGGGCAAAGGTCTGGTCGCGGTAGTAGCCCGAACGCCAGTCTCCGTTGCGGAAAACCCGCGCCATCGCAATCTGGGGCAGCTCTTTACCGTCGCCAAATATGCCGAACTTGGCTTTGCCGGTCAGTACTTCTCGTCTTCCCAGCAGACTGGCTACGCGGCTGCGAAAAGCGGTCCGGTAGTCGGCAATCGCTTTTTCGCGCGTCACGGCCCCTGCGACGGGCTTGCTTAGGATTTCCCTGCTGAGCATGTTCTTTGTTCCTTCTCAGATCAAATGATCGCGAAACTTACTCATTTTTCTACGCCGCTTCAAATATCGGGGTCATTGCAGACGAGAATTTCATCCACACACCCTTACAGAGGATTCAAAAACGACTGGATTTCCTTCCGGTAGGATTTGCCAATGGGAATGAGTTTTTTCCCCACGGCCAGGGTATGATCCTCAAAGGCATTGATTTTGTCCAGCCGCACAATGTAGGACCGGTGCACCCTTAGGAAGTCGCCAGCGGGCAAACGGTCTATAACGTTTTTCAGGGAGCTGTGTACCACATAGCGTTTGTCCTGCTGGGTATGCACCTGCACATAGTCTCCCAGGGCCTCGACCCAGAGGATCGTTTCGGGCGGCACCTGCACAAACTGGCCTTTGTCTTTGATAAACAGGGGCATCTGCGACGTACTCTCCGATGCCCTGACAAGGGGTGCCAGGCGCTCTTTGAGGCGCAGGGCGGCCCGCATAAAACGCGCGAATGTCACGGGCTTGAGCAGGTAATCGGTTACATTACAATCGAAGGCATCGAAGGCATAGTCGCGGTGCGAAGAGACCACCACCACCTGCTGGCCGGGCTTGAGCTCGCGCAGGAATTCGATGCCATTCATGCCCGGCATTTCAATGTCTAAGAAAATTACGTCGGCAGGCCCTTCGGCCAGCAGGCGCATCGCAGACTCGGCGTCTGCGGCGGTCCCGGCAGTTTCCAGAAACTGGCTCCGCTCGATCAGGTGGCCGATCGTGCGCTGCGACATCAGGTCGTCGTCCACAATGAGGCAGGAGATTTTTCTCATCGGGTTGGGGCTAAGAGGGTGATATATATGACTGGGCCTGGGCCACGCTGGTCTGGGTTTCCTGCTTCAGGCGCTCGAACAGCAGGAGCAGACGCTCCGGATCGGGCGATTCTGAGGCCATGCTCTCCATTTCACGCAGAATGTCCACCATGTCCTCGCGTCCGACACTGGCCAGGGGGTATTTTAACTTGTGTGAACCATGCCGGATCGCAGGCCAGTCGAAGCTTGCTACACTCCGGGCCAGCATATCTATGTCCGAAGGGGTGTTTTGAACAAAAATAGCCAGCATTTCCCGGACAAATGCATCATCTCCCTCCGCGAGTTCGCGCAGATAGGATATATCCAGGCCGGCTGTATGCGATTCCGATCCTGTCGGTCCGCCTGCCGTAAGGGCCTCCTGCACACGGGGTTTTTCCTCCGGAATATTCAGCAGTGAGCGGATGACGGCATAGAGCTGCTCCGCATTAAAGGGTTTGAGAATATAGGCGTTCATACCCGCAGCGAAGGCGACCTCTGTGACCTGCGCCCGCACAGATGCTGTAAAGGCGATGATCGGCGTTTGCTGGTTGGGCGATCCCGACTGGCTTCGGATGATGCGCGTAGCCTCATAGCCATCCATCAGGGGCATCTGAATATCCATCAGGATCACATCAAATACCTGCCGCTGGCATATCTGAATCGCTTCTTTGCCGTGGTTGGCTACCTCGACGATAGCGCCCCACATTTCCAGCAGCCTTTGCGCGACCTTCTGGTTCATGGGGGTGTCTTCGACCAGCAGCACCCTGACCCCTTCGAGACGCTGGACGCCAGAGGGAGCATCTGTTTTTTCGCGGATCGGAGCGTGAGATTTAAACATGGGCAGGTCCACGGTAAAGGTGGTTCCGGTTCCCACTTCGCTTTCTACGGCAATCCTGCCGCCCATCAGGTCCACCAGGCGGCCCACAATGGCAAGGCCCAGCCCGGAAGCGCCCGTTTTGCTGCTCAGGTCCTGCGAGGAGTATTCGAATGCTTCAAATATATGCGGCAGGCTTTCAGGCGGGATGCCCAGTCCCGTATCCGAAACGACGATCTGCAGGCCGATGCGGTCCTCATTGGAATAGGTGCAATGGACGTCCATCCGCACTTCTCCTTTTTCTGTATATTTAACAGCGTTGCTCAACAGATTTCCCACGATCTGCGACAGGCGCAGCGAATCACCCTGCACTTCCGGCGGCAACTCCACATCTATGGCACACATCATGCGCAGCTTTTTTTCTGCTGCATGGAGTTTATAGTTCTGATAGAGGGTCCGGAGGGTTTCGTGCAGGTTAAACTTTACCCGCTCGATGTCTATTCTGCCTTCATTGATCCGGGCAAAATCGAGGGTATCATTCAGCAGGCCCACCAGGCTGTTGCAGGCCAGGAGCGTATCGCTGACATAACTCTGCTGGTCAGCATCGAGGGCTGTGTGTTTGAGTACGGTGAGCATGCCCATCATGCCATTGAGGGGGGTCCATATTTCGTGGCTGATACGGGCATAAAACTGCTCTTCAGCGGCCAGCGCCCGCTTGAGCTGCGATTCGATTTCGCGCCGCCGCACAATCTCGGCCTCCAGGCGCTGGTACGAAAGACAGGAGGCGACAGAAGCCGTAAACTGCCTGATGACATTGCGCATTTTGCGAAATTTGCGCTCCGGTGCTTCCTGGGGCGTATTTATGAGATAGAGTTTGAGGAATCCATAGTTTTCGAGCCGGAAAATATAGTAGGTGCCCTCCTGTATGTTTTTCTCCCAGACAAGCTCTTCGAAGTACTCATCGCCGCAGGAGGCCACGACCATCTGTTCCTCTCCGAGCCTTTGCACGATGCTGTGGCTGCCCGGCAGACGGGTTTCGCGGATGCGCCGTTCCGGCATTCCGCAGACCAGGCGGCAGGCCTTTCCATCGGCTTCTGTCGGATGGGTATATTCTGCCCGGAGCCAGACAGCCGCATAGGTCAGTTTTTTTTGCAGACAGAGGGTCGAAAGAAAATGAGCACAGTTTTCCTGCAGGTCGGTCGAGCTGCCAATCGAGAGCGAAAGTTCGTACAGCAAAGATATTTCGCGAATCATATCCAGATCCCGAGGCTCATTCATAGGCAAATGCAACAACAATGGTTTTATTATAGAACTCCAGCCAGCCTTCGCTGGGAGACGAGATTTCGCCCAGGCTGAGCACGCCCATCAGCGGAGCCTCCAAACCATGCAGGGCCAGCTCTTCTTTCAGCACCCGTAGTTCTCTGTCTCCCTGCCCTTCGAGATAAAGCGAGCGGGAAATACAGGCCACCACCCACACCTGCAAAAGAGGCTCCCGGCGCTGGTTCAGGCAGTCTCTCATCGCCTCCCGTGCGGCTTCGGCCAGTTGATCCGGATCGCCCCGCAGCAGTTCCATGACGGTATTTTCGGGTACTTCGCCCACGCACACAATGCTGCCGTCTTCCCGCGCAATGATCGGGTCCCTTACGATAGACTCCGAGCCTTCCCGGTAGATGCCGAAGGGATAGCTTTTGGAATCCTTAAAAAAATCATCCTGCTGGATCTCCACCCCCGAATCCTGCCGGATGGCCCGCGCATAGACATCGAAGGCCTTTTCCCAGTTCAGTTCATAAATCACATTCTGCGACGTGCGGGTGGCCACATAGGGCCCGCTCACCCGCTGCCAGCCATGCCGCACGCCCAGGCGCAGCTGCCGGGAACTGAAAGCCACGAGTGCCGCATCTGCATATACGCCCTGGTTGCAAAACAAACAGGGTTTCCGCTCCATGCTGAGCAGGCCCGCGCCCGCGCCTATGTAGCGCACAGAGGTCCCGAGGCGGTTGTAAAGCCGGGAAAGAAAAAAAGTAATGTTGGAAGAAAGGCCGTCGGCGAGGATCAGGGCCGTGGGGCCTGTGGGTTGATCCCATACCGGAATAAAGGGCAGGCCCGAGGAGAGCTGCTCTACGACGCATACCGGTTCGGAAAGTTCCCAGCAGGAAAGTACCACGCCCCGCTGGTAACACTGCCCTTTTACGATGATTCCCGGAAAGATGCCGCCAAAAAAGGAAATGCCCGCATCACAGAGCATCTGCCAGAGCTGGCTCAGGTCGGGCGCGTCTTCTTCGGCGATCAGGATCGTGATGGTGCGTCCCTGCGCGTAGGCAGAAGCCGCATCGAAGATTTTTTCCGGAGAGGGATCGGGGACAAACACAGTCAGATATATTTTATGCTTCGGAAAGTTATGAACATAAACCAATTTGAATCCCGCTATTATGCGTGTGGATGTTACATCAAAAGATAGTACCTTCGGTGCTGTTAAATGAATCCCCGTATGAAAGCCTTCTGGAAAGATACCCTCATCGCTGAGAGCGACAAGACCGTGGTTGTAGAGGGAAACCACTATTTTCCGGCTGACGCTGTTGATCCTCAGTATTTTCAGCCCAGCGATCACCACAGCGTATGTCCCTGGAAAGGCACTGCGTCTTATTACAATGTCGTGGTGGGCGGCGAAACCAATGCCAATGCGGCCTGGTACTATCCGCAGCCCTCAGCGGCGGCCAAAGAGATCGAAGGGCGCATCGCTTTCTGGAAGGGCGTGAAGGTATTGCCCTGAGCCGCAGGTGTTTTTTGTGTCCAATGCTGACATTTTCTCCTGACTTCCGTATATCTCCTTGTATCTTAACTTACTTCACTGGAAATGAAAGTCGAACAGACGGTACTTACCCTCGCAGGCCTCGCTGGTATCGGAGCCTTTTTCCTGCCTTTTCTTCATATCGAGCCTAAAGTTGCCGGTATCCAGGTTGCTGACATCACGGTGAGCGGCCTGAGTTATGTGCGCACGGTGTTGGATATTTTTAAAGTTCAGGAATATGAGGGCGGCCGGGCGCTGGTCGAGACCTTCCGGGAACTGTGGGGAAGCTCGGAGATAAAAGGTAAACTTACCATCGCCGGGCTGCTGTTTGTGCTGACCGGACCGATCTTCTATCTGCTTCATTCTGTCGCATTTGTCATCAGGGGTCTTTTTGGCAAGCAGTTTAAGCGCGGCATTCTGTTTAATATTTTCTTTCCTGCCGCTGCCTGGGGTATCCTGTATGCCATCGGCCAGACCAATTCGCTCGACATCGGCATCGGCACAGTAGGTGTTAACCTCAACTTTTTTACCGTAGCCAGTCTTGGCTTCTGGGTGGCTTTTGCCTCGGTGTGGGTAGCGGGCTTCTCGCTGCTGTTTGAAAAGACGAAGAGCTGAGCAAGCTGAATGTCCTCCCCTTCCCGGATTTTACCTGTCGAAACATTGCGCGCCCTCTCCGTGATGGCTGTGATGGTATCGCACTGGCTTCCGGAATCACCGCTCAACCATCTGCCCCTGGGGAGAATGGGCGTGGATATATTCTTCGTTATCAGTGGTTTCCTGATTACGGGCATCCTGCTCGAAGGACGTGAAAAGGCAGCTGCGCACAGCGGAAGCCGCTGGCAGGTCTGGCGAAATTTTTTCATCCGCCGGGTGCTGCGGCTTTTTCCCCTGTACTATGTGACCCTGCTGTTGCTGGTCCTGTTTAATCCCAAAGCCATTATGCCCGGCCTGCCCTGGCACCTGACTTATACCAGCAACTACTATATCATCAGCGCAGACAAATGGCCGGGGATTGTCTCGCACCTCTGGTCACTGGCCGTCGAAGAGCACTTTTACCTCGTCTGGCCCTTCCTGATCCTGTTTTTACCCCAAAAAAGAATCCTCCCTGCCATCCTGACGGTGCTGGCCGGGGGCGTACTCTTCCGTTTGTATCTCTTAATGACGGGCGGTACCTATATCAGCACCTATATATCCACCCCTTCCTGTGCCGATGCCCTCGCGATGGGCGGATTGCTGGCCTGGATGTGGCGTTACCGGCAGGATAGCCTGCACAAACTCCTGCATACAGCCTGGTTTCCCCTGATTACCCTGCTCCTTTCGGGCCTGAGCATGGCTTGTAAATCGTATGAGCTACCCTTATGGGGCATCTATATCGTATTGTTCCGCCTGTGTTTCTCCGCTTTTTGCTTCTGGATCGTTGGCAAAT
>RDXT01000640.1 GCA_004292985.1 Bacteroidota bacterium | reverse complement strand
GCGGCTGATAGCCGCAAGCTGGTATTTGAGGCTGAGACTCAGCACAAAACGCTGCAACTGCTCCAGCATCTGCGGCAGGATCAGCGCCTCGCTGCGCTCGTGCTGCTCGATCTGAAAGGAGAGCATTTCTTCCTGAAGCTCCAGCAGGTGGTACTGGTCGCTGACGGTCCGGGGCTGCGCTTCCGAGGCGATGTCGCGCCAGCTCCGCGCAAAATCCTCCTGCAGGCCCTCGCGGTTGCGGAGCTGCGCCGCCAGCAGGCGTCCCTGGAGCAGCGGATCGCTTTCGAGCGCCTCCTGCACCCAAAATCGCTCCACAATGCGGGTGCAGGTGCTGGTGAGGTTGGAAAATTTGCCTTCTTTGTATTCCTGGCCGGGGAAAATCTGCTCAAAAAGGGCTTTGCGGTCGAGGGCGGCGCTGCGTTTCTGCATCTGCTCTTCGCTTTCAGAGGCCTCCACCGGAAACCAGGGGCGCAGTAGCTCGAACAGACGGATGGGATTGGCGCTTTTGTTATGGGCCGGAGAGTGTACGTGATCTTCTAACCGGCTCCATTCGTCCCGGTTCAGGCTTTGCAGCATCCGGTAAAGTTTGCTGTTGCTCTGGATCATGTCTTTATCCGCTGTGTAAAACCGGATGGCCTTTTTCCGGTTACATAATTAACAAATAAAAGCATGTACATGGAATATTCCGGCCCCGAACTGCACCGCATTCACCAATATCAGGACTTTGCCGGGCGCTACGGCATCAGCGGAGAGGCATTTATCCGCCTGGTAGAGCTGTATGAGATAGACGACCTCGAATCTTTTCTCCCGGCCCTGCCTGCGGAGGCTGAAAAAGAAGCCCTTCGCACACTCATTGGAGTCGTGGGCGAAGGGGCAGCTTATATGGACTGGGTAAAGTCCGGCAATACGTTTGAACTGATCCAGCAGTGGCAGGAGCTTACCGGAAACCAGGAGCAGACCGCGCTGCTGTTTACCCGCGAAGATACCGAAACTTCGGAGTGATCATTTCGGCGGATCTGCTTCGGTTTTTTTCTCTTTCTCTCTGTCTTTTTCTTTTTCAATGCCCACTTCCATCCCTTCGCGCAGGCGCTGGGAAAGCAGGGTGTAAGGACCGGTTACGATGGTGTCGCCAGCGCCTATACCTTCTTTGATGTGGATGAAGGCATCGTCGCTGATTCCGATTTTTACAGGTACCTGCTGGGCTTTGCCATTCCGGTAGCGGAAAACCACTTCCTGGCCTCCGCCACTGCTTTCTTCCCCGTCTTTTTTACGAAGGGTAACGGACTGAATCGGCACAGAGACCGCGCCTTTCTCCTGTTTGGTATAAATCTCCACAAGGGCGGTCATACCCGGGCGGAAAGGGCTGTCATTGCTTTTGGCATCTATCATGTCTTTGTAAGACTCGGGCGACATGCGGACCTTCACTTCAAAGTTCGTTACCTGATCGGTGGAGGCGGAGCTTGCTGTCTGGGCTGAATAGGCGATTTCGGCTACTTTCCCATAAAAAGGGCGGTCGGGGAAGGCATCTACTTCGATGCGGGCCGAGTCGCCAATGCTCACATTCACAATGTCATTTTCATTGATTTCCACCACCACTTCCATCCGGGCCAGGTCGGCAATTTTCAGGATTTCGGTACCTGCCATCTGCATTGTTCCTACCACCCGCTGGCCTACTTCAATATTCAGCTTGGTAATGGTACCATCCATCGAGGCGTAGATGTTAGTCCGGTCGAGGTTCTGGGCAGATTGTTTGCGGGAGGACTCGCTGCTGCGCACCTGATAAAAGGCCGACTGCACATTATAGCGGGCGGACTCATATTGCGATTTGGACACCTCATATTTGAGCTGGGCATTTTCGAAGTCCACCTGCGAAACGACCTTCTCCTGATACAACTGCCGGGTGCGGTTGAGGGATACGGAGTCCTGCATCAGGTTGGATTTGGCCTGTGCCAGACCTGCCTGTGCCTGCGCATAGGCAGCCTGCGAGCGGCTGAGGGCTGCGCCTGCCTGTTCGAGCTGCACTTTGTAGTCGTCGGGGCGGATGGTAACCAGCAAATCGCCTTTTTTTACTTTCGCGCCTTCGGTTACAGCAATAAAGACCACTTCACCCGAAACGTCAGGCGCTACAGGTACATCTACCGTAGGTTCGATCATGCCAGACTCGGATACACGGGCGAAGATATCGCGTACTTCCGCCTGCGCTACCTGCACTTTTATCCCTTCCTGTTTACAGGAGGTCAAAACAAACGACAGCAGGGCAGAAGCCACTATCGCGGAGATCAGATTGGGGTAATATCTAAGCATGGAAATGATAGATGGGGTGTATTGGGAGGTTAGGCTGCGCAAATATAATCATTCACCGAAGCCCAGGGACTTGCCCATGTAAAAATCGAGCACTTTCATCCGGAAAAGATACGTGTATTTAGCTCTTACGAGATCAAAGCGCGAACGATTCAGATTATTTTTTGCCACAAGGTAGTCCAGGGAGTTGGAGAGGCCCACGGCGAACTGTTTTTCCACATTCTGGGCGGTGAGGTCAGTCGCTTCCAGTTGTTTTTTAGAAGCCTGATAGGTAAACCATGCGCTGCGGGCATCTACATAAGCCTGCTGAATGGTCTGCTTCAGGTCTTGCCGGGCCAGATCGGCAGCATACTGGGCATTTTCGGTGGCGATTTTTGCACGCTCGATGCTGGAGAGGGTCTGGCGGCGGCTGTAGATCGGTATCCGCAGGCTCAGAGATACGCTGGCGCTGATGTTGTCGCTCAGCTGGTTGGGGAAAGAATAGGGCTCGTAGATGGGCTGAAACTGGGGGGTAGTGATGGTGGCAGGGACATCGTTGATTTCCACGTTTGTCACCAGCGGCTCACCTGGCTCAAATCCTATCACTTGCTGGCGGCCATTGGAGTAGCCGGTGCCGAGGTTGGCAAACAGAGAAAGCGTAGGGTAAAGGGCCCCTTTGGCGATCGCTATATCTATCTCCGAGCTGCGCACATTGAGGTCGGCCCGCTGAACTGAAGGCTGGTTTTGCTCGGCGAATGTATAAATTTCGTCCAGGGCCAGTTTCAGAAAGGTGCCTTCCGGATCGGGCAGTTCCATTTTTTCGATACCAAAGGGCGTACCCAGATCGAGGTTGAGCAGTTGCTGAAGCGCAAGGTTGGCCAGTTCCAGCTGGTTTTCGGCGCTGACGATGTTCAATTCTTCGGTGGCCATCTGCGATTGCAGCTGATAGAGGTCGGCCTGGGCCAGCGAACCAGCTTTCACCAGTTTTTCGGTGCGGTCTTTTTGTTCGGTGGTCGAGGCCAGTTGCAGGCGGGAGCTTTCGAGCAGTTCTCCGGCCTGGAGGATGTTCATATAGGCCAGGGCCACATTCAGCGAAAGGGTATAGTCCTGCTGCTGCTCGGCGGCCCGCGAAGCTGCGAGGTTCAGCTGGCTCTGCTCAATGCCGTTGGTGATACGCCCGCCCGTGTAGAGGTCCACCCCGCCGCTCACGTTGAGGTCGTAGGTAAGGCTGTTTTGCTGGCGGAGGGTGTTGGTAAAGGGGTCCACGAAGTAGCCGAAGCGCGAAAAGGCACTGGTGCTGGCACTGGCGTTGGGCAGCCTTCGGGCCTGGGACTCGGCCAGATTGGTCTCGCCGGTAAGGGTGGTCAACTGGGCTTGCTTCAGCGCAATGTTATTGCTGCGGGCATGCTCCAGGCATTTCTGAAGGCTCCAGATGTTGCCATCCTGCGCCTGTAATCGGGTGAGCGCCATTGAAAGCAACAGCGCAAAAAATAAAATCCGTTTATGTGTGTACATCACTAAAAAATTAACTGTACCGTCTCAAGTTTCGTCAAAACCTAAGCCCTGACCAAGTATCTCGCCGAATATTCCCGGAAATTTGCCGAAAGGGTCGCCCTATTCGCTCAGTCCCTCCAGATAGATCACTTCTTTTACCCAGGTCAGGCTGCGGAGATAGGTAATGGTCAGGGGGCGAACGGCGCTGTCGAGTTCCAGCACCAGTCGCGCCACGTCGTTTTTTCCGCTGCGGTTCACCGTCATGGTCGCGATGTTGCAGTTTTCATACGCGATCACACTGCTGATAAATGCCGCGCTGCCATGTATGTCTTCTGCTGTAACGATCAGGGTGGGCACCTGGGCGGAAAAGTTGCAGGAGAAGCCGTCCATATTCACGATTGAAATCAGCCCTCCGCCTCTGGAGACACCCAGCACATTCATCTGGCGGCCCGCGCCTTCCATCTGGATGCGGATCGAGTTGGGGTGCAGGTCCGAGGCATTAAATACAGCCCGGAAACTATAGCCCATCCCCGCCGCAAGGGCATGTTCCGGCGCTTTTTTGAGCCGCTCATCGTCGGGCTTCATGTCCAGCAGACCCGCAAGAATGGCCCTGTCGCTGCCGTGGCCTTCGTAGGTGCGTGAAAAAGAATTGTAAAACGTAATGACTACCTGCGCAGGCTGCCCGCCAAACAGGTGATGTGCCACCCGCCCGATACGGGCCACACCTGCCGTATGTGAACTCGACGGGCCGATCATCACCGGACCGATCATATCGAAAATACTGCTTCGTTCGGACATAGGCAAGGGGTAAGAGGGGGTTGGGGAAAGGGGCTGAGCCTGTTTTATCGTGAATCCCTATGAGGGTTCTGCTCCATTTTCTATAGTTACTCCTGGCAAATAACCACTTTTTCCCGGAAGGATGATTCCCTGACCAGGAGTTTGGTCTTCAGAATTTTGGTGGGGAAACGATCACCGTAGGTGTCCGGGTGCTCTATGCGCTGGATCAGCAGGCGGGTAGCGGTTTTCCCCATTTCGCTGCCCGGCTGCGCGACAGTGGTGAGGCTGGGGCTCACGACCGAGGAGATCTGCCAGTTGCTGAAGCCCACGACCCCAAATTCCCGGGGAATGCTCCGCCCCAGCTCGCTGGCCGCCTGCATGGCGCCAATGGCGATCTCGTCTGTGATCCCGAACAGGGCGTCTATGGAAGGGTAAGCGCGCAGAAGTGCCAGGGTCGCTTCCTTGCTTTGGGCAATGGAAATATGGTCGAGCTGCACCACAAAGTCCGGGTTTTTGGGAATCCCATGTTTTTTTAAGGCCGAATAGTAGCCTTTCATCCGCTTTTGAGAACTGTGGTTCACCAGATTATCCTGAATGTGGGCAATATGAACAAAGCCCTGCTCGATCAGGTGCTCTACGGCCATCATCGCACCCTTGTAGTCATCTACGATCACGCGCGGTGCCTCGACCTTCGAAATATCTTTGTCGAAAAGCACAAAGGGAATTCCTTCTGACTTGAGCTGCTCCACGTGCGAAAAGTCCCGGGTGTGGTTGCTCACACAGAGCAGAATGCCATCGACAAAGCCCGCAGAAAACGTTTCTATGGCCATCACTTCCCGCTCATAGAGGTGGTCAGTCACGCTGATAATTACCTGATAGTTGTGTACGTGGGCTTCTTCAAGGATGCCCCGCAGGATAGAGGCCATATACTCATGCACGATCCGGGGCACCACTACGCCGATCGTAAAGTTGCGCTGGGTGCGCAGGTGGCTGGCATTGAGGTTGGGGTGGTAGTGCATTTCCCTGGCCAGCGCCTGGATTTTTTCACGGGTTTCTGCGCCGATTTCGATGCGGTTGCGCAGGGCCCGGGAGACCGTGGCGGGCGTAACCCCCAGTTTTTCCGCGATGTCTTTCAGGCGGGTTCGTTTTTTTTTCATTCAGCCCGTTTTTTGTAATCGTTTACGTAAACAGTTGCGCTGTAATTATCTGTTTTTCAACGGTTTAAATATAGGTAAAAAGTTTTTATATACAAATTATGCCCATAGTTTTACGATACTCCGTCAGGCTTTTTGCAAACCGTTGCGGGTCTGACAGATGACTACTAACTATTAACTCTTGCAATATGATGAAGAAAAGATGTCTGGGGCTCTTATGGGCCTTCTTTGCCTGTATCAGTATTATGCAGGCGCAGACTACCCTGAGTGGTACGGTTACTAATGCAGAAGGTGAGCCTGTGGTAGGTGCAGCGTTGGCTGTACGGACGCTGCGGGTGGGTGCTTTATCTGATCAGGAGGGCAAATACAGCCTGAGCATTCCTGGTACAGGCACTTCAGAACTTTCGGTCTCAGCGATGGGCTATGCTACGCAGGTGGTTTCGGTTACGCTGGGCGGCGGTGCGCAGCGTCTGGACTTCCGTCTCACGGAAGATGTGTTCAGCCTGGATCAGATTGTCGTAACGGGCACCAACACCAGCCGCACACAGAAAGAAATGATTGCCTCGCTGACGCAGGTGCCTGCCCGCCAGATTCAGGCGATCAGCCCCAACTCGATGGCGGATATCATGCGTTTTGTGCCGGGGGTTCATGCCGAAGGCGGGGGCGGTGATGTCGCTTCCAACATTTTCGTACGCGGTCTGCCTTCTGGTGGTCAATATAAATACAACCCGATTGAAGAAGACGGCATGCCGGTGCAATCGACGGGCTACCTGACCTCTTCGGCACAGGACGTATACTTCCGTCCGGATCTTGGGGTCGCAGCTATGGAGTTTGCCAGGGGCGGTTCTTCGACCCTCTTCGGCATGGGTGCTCCCCTGGGTGTATTTAACTATATCTCCAGCAAGGGAGGAGGAGAAGGCGAAACAACCATCCGGCTGAGCGGAGGCCAGTACAACCTGCTGAAAACGGAGTTTGCACACGGGGGCAGCGCGGGCGAAAACTGGCAATATCACGTAAGTGGTACCTTGCGCTATGACGAAGGCCCCCTGCGCACAGGCTCCGCCTCCCGGGGTTACCAGATCCGGGCCAATCTGACCCGTACCTTCCGCAATGGATACGCCCGGCTGTATCTTCGCAGCCTCGACGACAATGCACAGTTTTTTCTGCCCATCCCTCATGTAAAGAATACCACAGATGCCGCCACGGGCAATGACGGATCGCCCATTACGACCCTCAACACACCCCTGGGCGGTACTTTTTCTCTGGTAAATCCCAGCGGCACGATCCTCGGCCATGCAGGAGAAGGTGTCACAGCCAGAGGTGGATCTGTGATGTTTGAGTATGCGCATGATTTCGGCAAATGGAACCTCAAGTCGAAGACCCGCCTCTCCCGCTTTGAGCACCGCTTTGACTTTTGGTCTCCGGGAAAATCCTTTGAAATAGACGCCTATGCCAGATC
>RDXT01000639.1 GCA_004292985.1 Bacteroidota bacterium | reverse complement strand
AAAGCGCAAAATCAGACCCTGCGTTTGCCACTGCATCATTAACCACCACCACTGTATCTGTCGTGAAAGAGGTAAACCCGTTGCCATCGGTGATAGACAGGGTATGGAAATAGGTGCCGGGGCCTGGATATGTATAATTGAGGATGCTATCCGTGCCGGTGAGTCCGCCTGTGCCGCTCCAGTTGAAGGTAAAGGGCGGCGTACCTCCACAGGGGAAGGCCGTAAAACGATAGTCATAGCACCCAGTCCGGTCCACATCGGCATAGGGATCGAGGCTGCACCCGACCACATTGATAACCACACTCACCTGGTTTTGCCCAAGAAGCGGACAGCCGTCATCCGCCACTGTAACCACAAAGCTGTAGGCTCCCAGTTGGGTAGGCACCCAGCAAAACTGTGCAGTGGGGGTAGTTCCTACGGAAACGATGGTATCTATGGCGATCAGGGGGTTATTGGCATCGGCAAAGGTGCCGGGCAGGCTCTGGTTCCAGTAAATGGTATAGGTCTGCCCCGAATCCGGGTCAGTTACCGGAAGATCAAAACACACCTCCTGGCAGGAGCAGGCCGTAACCGTGAGACCCGTGGCGCTGGCTCCCGGCGAGAGGTTGGTCAGACTGGTCAGGGTTGGAGCTGTATTTACCTGCCCCAGCGCATTACAATCTATCGCGGTCACCTGAATGTCGCGCACCACCTGACCGATCTGCACGCCATTGCGGTACTCCGTTACATACAGGCAGAGTACGGCCACCTCCTGGTTGCCTGTCGGGTTCGGGATAATGGTAATGTCTCCGGTAAATGAGTTTACGTTCACGCTCCAGGAGTTACCAAGCGGATTGGTGGGCGAATAGGTAGCCAGATAGGGCACCTGCACACCGGGACCATCAAAACATTGGCCCAGAGAATAGACCAGCGAATCGCCGTCGGGATCCACTACACCCTGGTTAAACGTAAATGCCTGACCTGCACAGATATAGGGAACCGGAGGATTGGAAAATACAGGGGAATTGTTGCAGGGAACGATGGTTTTGTTGATGGTGGTAGCGCCGGTATAAATGCTCACACCGCCGGGTGCATTAAGGGAAGTAATGGCATTATTGCGGCAGCAAAGTTCCCATTCGATCCGGTAGGAGTTACAGTTGGTATTGCAAAAGTTATAGTCGCGGTAATATTTCACCTCCGACACACCCCGGATCGGCGAAAGCGCATCGGTGCATCGCGTAGTGGCTGTCGGGCAGATGGGCGTAACATCTGTATAAGAAATATAAACCCAGTTGCCTACCGGAGTCGGGTCGGTGCAGACCTGGCCGGGCGTATTGGGAATGCCTGTAAAGTCAAAGTCAAAATTGGTCGGCGCGGGCGGAGGATTGTTCGTATTGAGCGGGAAATAGGGCACCATAAACGAGCCGGAGCAGTCGAAATAGGTGCTGTGATACACCCGGTAGTTACAACTGCTGATACACTCGTAGGTAATGTCCACGCCCATAACGTGCGATGCGGATAGTGAACTGCCTAAACAGAGCGTCACCAGCGCCAGCAACAGGCGTCTGATCAGATTGGGGGATTTCATTTCGGTCAGAGGTAAACGTTTTCCAAATTCAGCCTATGAAGCCGGAATATAAGAATTTTACCGGAAAGTACGCCTCCCCGGTGCAATTTACTTCTGCTTTCCGATCTTCTTTTGCTTTGGAAATCAGGCTTTTGCCTTTACCCCCACCAGCTCGCGTACCCGATCCGCAATGCCTGCCGCGTCGAAGCCGCACTCTGCCCACAGTTCAGTCTGCTCGCCGTGGTCCACAAAGCGGTCCGGAATGCCCAGACGCAGCACCTGGCTGCTATACCCGTGGTCGGCCATCCATTCCACAACGGCTGACCCAAATCCGCCCATCACACAGCCGTCTTCGACTGTAATAACCTTTGAAAAGCGGCTGAACACCTCATGCAGCAGGTCACCATCGAGGGGCTTGACAAAGCGCATGTCGTAGTGTGCCGGGAAAATATCTTCTTCGCTGAGCTTCCCGATGGCTTCCTGCGCAAAATTGCCGGGATGCCCGATTGTGAGAATCGCCACCTCTTCGCCATCGCTTACGCGGCGGCCCTGTCCTGCCGGAATCAGCTCGAAAGGCGTGCGCCACTCCAGCATCACCCCTTCGCCACGCGGGTAGCGGATGGAGTAAGGCCCCTCGTGTACCGAGGCAGAATACATCAGGTTGCGCAGTTCCTGCTCGTTCATCGGAGCGGAAATGACCATATTGGGGATGCAGCGGAAATAGGCCATATCGTAGGCACCGTGGTGGGTCGCACCGTCGGCACCCGCAAAACCGCCCCGGTCGAGGCAAAATACCACGGGCAGTTTCTGAAGGGCCACGTCGTGGATCACCTGGTCGTAGGCCCGCTGCATAAAGGTCGAGTAGATGTTGCAGAAAGGCACCAGCCCCTGCGTCGCCAGACCTGCGGAAAACGTAACTGCGTGCTGCTCGGCGATGCCTACATCATAGGCGCGGTCGGGCATTTCGGCAATCATGTATTTGAGGCTGCACCCACTGGGCATCGCAGGCGTTACGCCCATGATGCGGGGGTTTTCTTTGGCCAGTTCGATGATGCTCCAGCCAAATACGTCCTGGTATTTGGGCGGCTTGGGGCCACCGGAGGATTTTTTGATTTCGCCCGTTACTTTGTCAAAGAGGCCCGGTGCATGCCACTTGGTCTGGTCTTTTTCGGCCAGTTCGTAGCCTTTGCCCTTTACCGTGATGCAATGCAGCAGTTTCGGTCCGGGAATGTCTTTGAGGTCTTCGAAGAGGCGCACCAGGTGATTGACATCGTGGCCATCGACGGGGCCGAAGTAGCGGAAGCCCAGGGCTTCGAAGAGGGAGCCGGGGCGCGAGGCCGACATCACAGCCTTTTCGATCTTGGCTACTGCCGCGCGGGCACCGGGGCTGATTTTTTCAACTTTGCCGAGCATTTTCCAGATTTCGTCGCGCAGCTTATTATAGGTGTGCGAGGTGGAAATGTCGGTCAGATATTCTTTAAGCGAACCCACGTTGGGGTCAATGGACATGTTGTTGTCGTTCAGCACCACGAGCACATTGGCTTTTTCCCAGCCTCCGTGGTTCAGGGCTTCGAAGGCCATGCCTCCGGTGAGGGCACCGTCGCCGATGACAGCGACCACTTTTTTATCCCCTTTCTGGTACTCATTGGCAATGGCCATGCCTACCGCTGCGGAAATCGAGGTAGAAGAGTGCCCCACGCCAAAGGTATCGTACTCAGACTCAGAGCGTTTGGGAAATCCGGAAACGCCTTTATATACGCGGTTGGTATGAAAAGCCTCTCTGCGTCCGGTCAGGATTTTGTGTCCATATGCCTGATGCCCTACGTCCCAGACGAGCTGGTCATGGGGCGTATTGTACACATAGTGCAGCGCCGTCGTCAGCTCGACCACCCCCAGACTTGCCCCGAAATGCCCTCCGTTGACCGATACTGTACTGATAATATATTCACGCAGTTCTTTACAAAAGTCGTACAACTGCTCCGGTTTCAGCTTTTTCAGGTCCTCAGGCGTAAGAACGGAGGACAACAAGGACTGAGGATCAACAGGGATGTATTGAGGCATCTGTTTAGGTTTTTCCGCAAAAAGGTTGTCTAATAACTTACAAAGTGCGGATTTTGTTCCATATAGGCTACAAAGATACGAAAAAAAGCACATGCTGGCCTTCATCCTTGCGAAGAACCTGACACAGGTTACGGTTCCTGCTGATACCTCCACTCCCACACATCGCCGTCGTCTTTTTCATAGACGGTTCCCAGCAGGCGAAATCCGTTTTTTTCCAGAATCCGGCAGGAGGCGTTGCGCTCCGGCAGGGTCCTCGCCGTAATGGTAAGTCCGGGGTCAGTAGCCTGGGCCAGGGAGACGAGTTCGTGGCAGATCTGTGTGCCGATGCCCCGCCCTTCATATGCTTCAAACACCCAATAGGCGATTTCTATCTTATTCTCCACAGGTGCCCCCTTAAACGCGGCACTGCCCACCCATTCCTGATTCTGCCGGACCAGGTAGCCTATCCAGGGCTGGTGAAAGCCGATGACATCGTAATACGAGATCGTCATGGACAGCACTTCGCTGAGTTCGGGGTGCTGTAGCAGCTCTGCATTTTCCTCAGCGCTGGGAAAAATGGGGATTAGTTCGGTCATAGGCTCCATTCAGAACCCCAATATACCCCATTAATCGTTTGAGAAGGTATTTTCCATCAGTTTTTCTTTGAAACTGCCGCCAAAGGTATAGGCAAATGTCACCAGAATGGCCCGGCTGTCCACCCGTCCGATGCGGCTGTAGGTAAACTCGTCGGTTTCCCAGAGGTTGCCGTTGCGCTGGGTTTTGAATATGTCGGTAGCGATGATGCCGAGGCGGCCTTTGCCTTTGTGTACCTGCTGCTGAAAGCCCAGGTCGGCATTGTAGGTGGAGAGCCGCACTCCCTGCGGGGTAGCAATGGGGGAGTTGTAGATGCCCAGTACCTGGAGTTTGCTGCCTTTCCAGAGGGTGAAATTGTGGATCATTTTTCCATACCAGCTCACTACGCGGTTGCCCAGTTCGTCGCTGAGGTTGCTGCCATCTATACGCTGTTCATAGATGGATGCACTCAGGTTCATGTCCCAGAAGCTGCCTGCGGCTGCGGTAAAGATGCTTTCGTTGCCATAGGTAGTCAGGGTGCCGAAATTCTGGGGCTGGGTAAAGAGCACGCCGTCGGGCCGCAGGGTGGTCAGCGGGCGGATGCTGTTGGTGGCGTAGCGGTAAAAAATGATCGAGGAAAGGGAGGCTTTTTCCCAGTTTTTGCTGTATCCGATTTCAAAGGAACTGACTTTTTCGGGCTTCAGGTTGGGATTTCCGGCCCGCTGCGAAAGGGAGTCGGTAATGTCGGTAAAGGGATTGATCTGCCATAAATTGGGGCGGTTGATCCGGCGGCCATAGCTGAACTTCACATACTGATCTGCCGACAGATACCAGGCGAGGCTGGCATTGGGAAAGAGGTTAGCATATTGATTATCAAAGGCCAGCGTATTACTATCCCCCTCACCCTTGTTCCAGACCTGCTCGGCCCGCAGACCCAGTTCATAACTCAGCACGGGCTTTTCTTCGCTGCCGGTATAGGCTTTGTACTGACCATACACCGCGTGAATCTGCTCCCGGAAGTCAAAAAGATTGCTCGATTTCACATTGGTCACATACACTTCATCTATCTTATCCTGGCTGAGAAAATCCGTATCGAGCCTGCGAATAATGCCTTTGTATCCGGTCTGAAAAGTGCCTTTTGCCGAAACCGGGTGCGTATAGTCTGCCTGAAAATTGCTGATGGACGAAAACTGGTCATTGGAAGTGCGCTGCAAAAAGGGCGTTCCGGTGGCCATACCGTCTGGAAGGAGATTTTGGGAAGTGATGTCGGTGTTTTCGCGGTTTTCGTTCAGGGAAGTGCTGACATTGGCCGAAAAGCGCCGGCGCTCGTTGTCAAATTTCCGCTTGTAGATCAGGGCAAATTCTGCGGCTTTTCCTCTTCTGAGTTCGTCTGACTGGCGGTCGTAGCTGCTGGTAAAACTGCGGGTTTGCGTTTCGATCAGGTTGTTCAGGTTTTCGTAGCTGTCTTCGTCTGACAGGTTTCCGAGGGCTTCGAGGCTCAGGGTATTTTTCGCATTCATGAAATAATCGAGGTTGAGCCTCAGGTTCTGGTTACGCTCTGCGCGGTTGTCGAATCGCCTTTGAGTGAGGTAATATTGCTCCGGGATAAAAAAATTGCTTCGGTCGCCGTTTACCTCCCGGATCCGTCCGGCAAAACGGTTGTCATAGGCCAGGGCGACATTCCATTTACCCGCATTTTTATTGACGAAGAGAGAACTGTTGATCCTGCCCTTGGCGCCATAGCCTGTGCCCAGCGCAATGGCCCCGTTCGTGCCCTGCTGCTGGTTTTTTTTCAGGCGGATATTGATGACACCCCCTTCCCCATCGGCATCAAACTGCGCGGAAGGATTGTTCACCACCTCGATGCTCTCGATGCTGCTGGCCGGAATCTGCTCCAGGTTGCTGAGGCTGGAGTTGCGGCCATTGATGAGAATGGTGGGTGTTTTTCCCCGCAGGGTGATGGCCCCTTCGCCGTCCACTACGATCGTAGGTGTATTGCGCAGCACATCGGTTGCGGTGCCGCCCTGCTGGCTCATGGTGGCACCTGCATTAAAAATAAAGCCCTGGGGTGTCCGTTGAATGATCTCTTTCCGCGCAGTGATCTCCAGTCCTTCAAGGGTCAGGTCCTGCGCTTTGAGCAAAAGGGTACCCAGATCCGCGCCGGGATTGGCCACACTGAGCCGCACAGACACTTTCGCTGTCTCATAGCTGATGAGCCTGACGATCAGCAGATAGTCGCCTGCCGGAACGTCCCGGAGCGAAAACCGGCCTGCCGAGTCCGTTACGGCTCCTTTGATCAGATGCACGCTGTCATCCGAGGCATAGAGCAGCACATTTACCAGTTCGAGGGATTGTGAGGCATCGGCGACCCGTCCCTGGATCACCCCCGCCGAAGGCTGGGCATAGGCGGCAAAGCAGGCAGAAAACAACAGAACTAAGAGGGCACTTTTCATTTCAGCAGGAAAATTATACGCTGCAAATGTAGCTCCGGGCTACCTGACAAATGCGGCGAATAGACCAACCTCAGTGAAACCCCGATGAAAGGGAAAAGTTTCCGTGTGGGAAGCGAGTGGCACCTTCCTCTAAGCCCTCACCTCAAAAAACCCATCCCCACCCCGCCGTCCACATTCAGGGCATTTCCGGTGGATTTGTTCAGCAGGCCAGAGACAAATACATACACCGCATGGGCAATGTCTTCGGGCAAAATGACCTCGCCGAGCAGGGTGCGTTTGGCGTAAAAAGCAGGCAGTTCGGTCACCGTGATGCCGTAGGCCTTGGCGCGGCCCTCGGCCCAGCCACCCGCCCAGATGTTGGAGTCGGCGATGACCGCATCTGGATTGACCATGTTCACCCGGATTTTATCGGGGCCTAACTCCGCAGCCAGCAGTCGCGTAAGGTGCGCCTGGGCCGCTTTGGCAGAGCCGTAGCCAGCATTGTTGGGACCCGCTACAACCGCATTTTTCGAAACAATGCTCACAATGTCCCCCCCGAGGCCCTGCTTGCGCATGAT